>CAZKVI010000017.1:0-34297 GCA_964556185.1 uncultured Methanosarcinales archaeon | reverse complement strand
ATCGACGGCGCGGCTTGCTACATCGATGTCGGCTCTTCCTATCCTGGCTGTGCAGAAGCAGCCAAGGGTGGGGGTGTTCACCCATTAAAAGGGATCGTGAGCTGGGTTCAGAACGTTGTGAGACAGTTTGTTTAATATCTACTGGAAATGTCGATATCTGAGGGGAAGGGTCTCCTAGTACGAGAGGAACGGAGACTCGAGGCCACTGGTCTACCTGTTGTCTGATAAGGCATGCAGGGCAGCTACGCCTTAGGCGATAAGTGCTGAAAGCATCTAAGCACGAAGCGCTCCTCAAAAAGAGATATCTTAGAACTCTCATAGAAGATGAGTTTGATGGATGCGGTGTGTAAGTACCAAGGCAACGAGGTATTCAGCATGCGCAACCCAATCGTTCATTCCTCCAATTCTTTGTGTGGTTTTTTCTTTTTTTTATTATTTTATTTCTACACTAATTACTATTGCAATCATAAATTAGTACTATATAGTGATAACTATAGAAAGGTTTATATATTGTAAAATCTTCCTATATAGCATGCCTAAGAAGAAAAAGAAATCTAAGAGAACAAAGTTGAGAAATAGACGAAAAACCTCTTATAAATTATCAACCCATAGAAGAGATAGAAGAAGATTAATTGGTTTAGGAGCTGCTGGATTAATTGTAGCAATTGGAGGTGGACTAGTCTACCATTTATCTGGCCCTGACGAAGAAAAAAGTGAAGAATCTCCAGACAACAGATGGGATTTTATTTTTGATCCTGAATATAAATTCGCAAGCACAGATCTCTATCATATTAGTAGAAACACCACACGTATCGGAGAACATAGAACCTTAACAAGAGGAATTAGCGACGCCCAACAATTAGTAAACCAACATAGTCCATACATTCAAGCTGTTCTTGACCAAAATGGTTGGGAAAGAAAAGATGTTGATTTTGAAGTTAGTAGAGAACTTCGTGCAGTACCTCTTGATACAAGACATGTAGGAAATATGCTTGATTATTGTAGAACAGCAGAAGAATTTTTACACGATAACATAGAAGGTCTTTTACAAGACAGAGTAGTATGGACCCATGTAGAAACAAGAGGAAATTATGAAACAGGTCTTCATCAAAAGGGACTTTTATGTGAAAAACAAGTCCAAATAATTAGAATAAAAATAAAACATACTTCAGGTTATTCTCAAGAAACTGGTTCAGTTGGAATTGTAAAAGGAAGTTCAGCAAGAGTTAGTAGTGTTCCAGGAGGATTTGACCTAGGAGAATGGAACCTTTTATTAGGACGAGATGAACTTATCATAAATGCTCCTTTTTCTGAGATAGTTCCATTAAGTGCTTATCGTGCTAAAAATAATTATATGCTACAACTCCTAAGAGAAGGAAGTGATGCTTATGATGAAGCAGACAAATCCCTTGAAGCAATGTCTGAAGGGATTAGCCATGTATTAGCAAAGAAATTAATTACAGAATTAGGAATACCTAATGGGCTAGAAACAATAGAACGAACAAATACAGAAACAAACAATGCTCAGAATAACCAATCTTATTTATATGTTCCTCAAGCAATTGCATGGGTAGAAAGAAATGGTGTTCAAGAAGCATTTGATCTTTACATGGAAAGTCCTGCAAAATTTATGGAAACAATAAGAAGAAGTTAATTATGTATGTGTACCTTTAATTAAAATAACATCGCCTTTTTGTTCAATGTCTAATTCATCAATGTAATCAACAACTAGATCATTTCCTGCAAGCATGTAATTTACTTTCATTCCTTCGATTCTTACTTTTCTAATATTTTCGAAATTCAGAATTTCTAAAGGTGCTTGACCTGATCTATGTGGTTCATGTAGATTAAACATAGAAACAAAACAAGGATATGTAGTATCATCTGGATTTGGTCGTTTCATTCGTCCAACAATGATGCTTTTAAAGTCGTATTTTACCATTTTAATCCCACAAATATATGTAATCCGGCTGAATATTTAAATGTTATGTATGTATATGTATAATTTAGAATAACTATTTATATAATAAATTATCTAGATCAATTATGGCAAAAATACTATACTCAGTAGCAGGTGAAGGCAATGGACACGCATTCCGCTCAAAAGCAGTAATTGATCACTTACTCAAGAAAAATGAAGTTCATGTATTTTCGCATGGAAAAGGTTTCCGTTACTTGACCAAGTTCTTTCCAGTAAAAAGAATCCTTGGATTTCATATTAGTTACATAAACAACAACACATCAAGTATTCTAACATTTTTATTTACTATGTTAAAATTTCCATTAATGTTTTTATGGAACTTACGCCTTGCTTACAATATAATTAAAATTAAACCAGATGTTATCATTAGTGATTTTGAACCATTTACAAATTATTTTTCATATTTACTTTTCAAACCACTAATTTCAATTGATAATCAACACATGATTTCATATACAGAAATTCCAAAACTAAAAAACCAATCTTTGTACAATCTCTGGGCAGATATTGTAATCCATTTATTCATTCCAAAAGCTAGTTTTAGATTTATTACAACATTTTTCTATCCAAAACTAAAAAACAATTGCAAAGGTAAAGTTAAATTAGTTGAACCAATTTTACGAGGAGAAATTTTAAATTCCAAAACAAAAAAAGGCAACCACATCTTTGTTTACCAAACATCTAAAACATATTCAATCCTACTTAACACATTAAAAGAAACAAATGAAGATTTTATTATTTATGGATTCGATAAAGAAGAAAAAGATGGGAACTTAACTTTCAGAAAATTCAATGACAAAAACTTCTTGAAAGAACTAAGTGAAAGCAAAGCAGTTATTATTAATGGTGGATTTACTTTGATGGGAGAAGCACTTTATCTACAAAAGCCGGTTTTATCAATACCAGTAAAAAAGCAATTTGAACAAAACCTAAATGCTCATTATCTAGAAGAAATGGGTTTTGGTAAATATGAAGAAGATATTACATTAATTAATTTCTTTGAATTCATGAAAAACTTACCAAATTATGAGAAAAACCTAAAAAACTTCAAACACAAAAAGAATAAAGAATTCTTTAATGATTTAGATAAGAAGATTGCAGAGTTGAGTAAGTAAACCAATTACCTATATGTAACTACATTTCCTGCTCTATCTGTATAAGTAATTGTCCCAAATACTGCAGATAATGCTCGTCCTGAACCTGATTCTGATATTTCCATTGAATCAATTCTTGCTCCAGTAGCTTGTGTACCATAAACAAACTCAAGATTTAATGGAACAGTACTGCTTTTTTCAGTAAATAAAGAAGCCACATTAATACCCATAACTCCTGTACTTCCATAAGCTATATCAAATTTCCCATTTTGCATTCTAAAATATTGTCCAACCAAAGGCACAGCAGACTGTGTTGTACCTTTATGATAAGTCGAATGTGGTACATTGACATAATACTTTGTTGGATCAGTGTTGCTTCTAGTAAAAACTGATTCAGAACTGCTTAAAGGTGTAATAACTAAACTATCTTCTTCGTCTGGAATATGCATATATGGATTTCCATGTTGAAAATCCACATCATAATTTTGTCCCATTAATCTTATTTCATTTGAACTTAAATAAACACAATCATCTCCATAAGAACAAGTAATTTGATAGTCAGCTAACATATTTTCATCACTAACCCACAACCAATTACCTGTTCCAAAATCATTATTAGTAATTTTAACACCATTAAATGAAACAGAATCGCCTGGTCTTAAAGCAAATGTTCCATCATAACCATATTCAAATATACCATTAATCTTCCAATTTTCTCTATATCCAGAAGAATCATCAAATTTGATTTCTCTTCCTTGAGTATTAATTACAACTGATCCTACTTGATTAGAGTTTACTTCAAAAACTTCAACATTTTTTGGAATTATTGCCATAAGATTATCATAATCTACTGCCTTAAAGAATGTACCAGAAGGAAACTCAGACGGACGAACATAACATTGTCCAGCAGGCCAAAGCTGTATCCAATCACGAGAAAACCTTAAATCTTGCTCACCCCAATCAAGAGTACACCCTTTACACCCCATATCTGCAAAATATTTAGATTCATCAATCATACTATGATCAGGTATATAAGTATACCAGACTTCATTATAATCTATTTCACTATACATCTCCGCAGGTAGATTAGAATAAAAATCTTCTTTAGTATAAAAATCAGGTCTTTGTTCCAAATCAACATTTTCCCAAAAACCTGCTGAAGTATAATCAACCTTATCTGGATCCCATTTAGATGGATCAGAATTTGCATAAAAATCTGGATACTGATAAAACCCATCATGAGAATAAAAATTAAGGTAGAGTGAATCTCCTTGTTCAGTATACCAAACACCTTCATAACTGTAAATATCATCTCTTGCAAAGGCTAAATCCCAATTAAAACTTGGATTACTAAGATCCCACTGACTTGGATCAGAAATAGTATAAAATTCTGGATCTAAATATGACTCAGCAGAAGAATAATCCAACTCTGTTTCTTGTGCAAAAGTAAAAATACAAAGAAATAATAAAATCAAAATCAAAACAAACAATCTAAAAACAATTTTATTCATTCTCACCAACATTTCCAACTACACTTAACCTAAAATCAATATACTTCTCAGTTTCAAAGATATCAATTGCTTTTATCCAAATTGTATAATTACCAATATCATCTTCTCCAGGCACAAATTCAAACTCACCTGTTTCTGAGTTTATATCAAATAAGTCAGTATGATCAGTAAAAGTAACATTTTCACCAAGAAATAAAATATTATAATAAAGCTCTTCACCAACAATTGCTTCCATATCAGGAATTTCTTGTATGTAAAATTCATAACCTAAACTTTCTTTTTGTTCTTCTATACAATCAACATAAAAATAAGCATCTGCATCTTCTGGAGGATTATCACAAGTATAAACTAAATACCTATTTGCATAAATTAAAGTCAAGTTATTTTCTGTAGTATTTTCATGAATCATAAATACTATTGAATCTTCATTAATGTCAGTCATTTCCATTGTAAAATCATTTTTAACAGCCTCTTCAAACATACAACTTACACACAAATTATCTGGATCATCAACTTGTAACACTGTTAATAATGATGCAGAATCTAACATTCTTTTTAACACAATATCGTCGACAACCACATTAAACTCATCTAGTTGTTTTTGTTCAGAATCTTTAATTATTGTTAATGGAAAATAAAGAGAAATTGAAACACTATCTATTGGTTCATCATTTAACACAACAACTGTCTCTGGATTATCTTCTTCAACAGTAAAACCCTGATTCTGAAATGACTCAAAATCTTGTAAACACAAGAATAAATTATCATCAATATACTTAGCAATTTCTATTTCTATTATTTCTTTTGTTGGCATAATATTTTCATCTAAAAAGAAATAATAAGCTGTATTATAATCAGAACCACTAGTTGCATAAACATTTGTAAAATCATAATAACCTCCATGTAAACCAATGTATTCAATAGCTTCCAAACCAATTTCTAATAAACAAGTTTCTACATAAGTTTCCATACTTTTAGAAGCAGAAGCTAAAGAAGATTCTTCTGTTAAACTCAAATCATCTTCAACAGACATTGATTTTAAATAATATATCAACCCCAATAATATTAATAACACTAATCCAAGTATAATAAATGTTGAAATTTGTCCTCTTTTTTTATTCATATTGTATTTCCTCATTTTATCTTTAATAAATTTTACCAACCAATAATTCTTGACCTGCCATTTTGATCAACATAACTAATTGTTCCCTTCAAAGTTGTATGTGAATTAGAAACAGCTAATGTTCCTACTCTAGTAGAAGGTTGTGTTGAAGAATCCATTAAATGAAGATACGCTGGAACATTACCATATTTACTTTGTGTAGGATAAAGAGAAGGATTATATGGATCATTAGAACGACGATTAACCAACAATTCCATTAAATCTAAATCTACATACCCATTAGCTCCAACAGTAATAGGAAAGTCACCATTTCTTATTATTGCCCATTTTTGCTGGCCAGGTGTTCCTGTTACAAATAAATTTGGACCACCTTGTCCAGCTGGTCCTTTTGATACAATAACTTCATCAAACAAAGGTTCAACAGTAAATCTATCATTTTCATCTGGATTTATAGGAAAATAAACATTATCTTGAAACTCCACCTCATAACCAGCCCCAGTAATATAATATCTGCTTTTATCTATATAAACACCATTACAACTTGAAACCCTGGAACAAGAAACATAATTATAATTATCAGCATATAATCCTACTGGTTCCCTCCTTGGACTAACTTCAATATCATTAACAACTACAGGATTCCCTGGTCTAGCTATAAAAGTATAATCACTAAGAGCTACTCTACCATTTACTGTGAGGGGTGACCGCACACCTGCTTCATCTACAATAGTTAAATCTCTTCCCTGTGTATCCAATATCATAAATTGTGATAAAGTAGATGAATCTATTCTAAACTCTGTATAGTCACTTGGTAAAGTAACTACTATTCCATCTTCTGCTGCAGTAAATAAAGTTCCATCAGGATAATCCACTCCTTGACCAGATAAAACCACAACACGATACATATCTTCTGGCATTCCATAAAACCAATCAATATGAAACTCATTTTCTTCAAATTGTATATAACTTTCTCCTTTATCAAGAACACAATTCTTACAACCAAAGTCTGCAAGATATTTTGAGACATCAATTTTCCTTTGATCAATCCATGTATAACAACACACTTTAGTATAATCTATCTCACTATACATCTCATCTGGTAAGTTATCATAAAACTCAGGAAGCTCATAATAATCTGGTGCTTTTTCTAAATCAAGATTATCCCAAAAAGCTGCTGATGTCCAATCAATTCTTTCTGGATCCCATTTCTCTTGATCAGAATTTGCATAAAACTCTGGATATTGATAAAACTCATTACAAGAATAAACATTAACTGGTTTATATTCAAACCTTCCACTCCAAAAATTTACTTCTTCAAATACATCATCCCTTGCAAAAGCCAGATCCCAATTAAAACTTGGATTACTAAGATCCCACTGACTTGGATCAGAATTTGGATCACTATAAAACCCAGGATCTAAATATGATTCAGCAGAAGAATAATCCCAACTTGTCTCATCTACTAATTCCTGAGCAAATACAAACTGAAAAACCAATAAAACCACTAAAAATACAATTATATATCTCATATCAATAAATAACCAATTACAAAGTATATAAATTTTACTTCAAATAACTTTAAAAAAGATTGAATTTCGCTATTTACCTAGGTGATAGTATGAGACTTATACTTTTAGGTGGTCCAGGTGCTGGAAAAGGCACGCAAGCAAAAAAACTAGTTGAAAAATATAATATTCCACAGATCTCTACAGGCGATATTCTACGTGGAGCTGTAAAAAACAATACAGAACTTGGTCAAAAAGCAAAATCATTTATGGATTCTGGAGAATTAGTACCAGATGAAGTAATCATTGGAATTGTTAAAGATAGAATTCAAGAAGAAGACTGCAAAAACGGTTTTATCTTTGATGGGTTCCCAAGAACAACTGCTCAAGCAGAAGCACTTGATACAATGCTTACTGAATTAAACATAACTTTAGACGCTGCAATCAATTTCAAAGTTAGTGATGAAGTAATTGTCGCAAGAATGTCTGGAAGAAGAACATGTGCACAATGTCAAGCAGTTTTCAATGTAAAATTCAATCCTCCAAAACAAGAAGGTGTTTGTGACAAATGTTCTGGAGAACTTACTCAAAGAGATGATGAAAAAGAAGAAGTTGTCAGAAATAGATTAAAAGTCTATGAAGATCAAACTGCTCCACTAATAGATTTCTACAATAACAAAGGATTATTAAAAAATGTCAATGGAGAACAAGAAATCAACACAATCTTTGAAGAACTAACTAACTTGTTGGATAATTTATCCAACTAATTTTTTTAATATTTCATTTACTTTCTTACCATCTACTTTTCCACGAAACTGAGCCATACATTTTCCCATTAATGCGCCAATCGGAGCACCTTTGTTATCGTCAACAATCTTCTTAATAGCTGATTCAATCTCACTATCATCAACTCCTTTGTATTTACTCCAATCAACTTTCCCAGATTTTGCAATTGTAACAATAATCTCTTCAACAGCCTCTTTTGCAACTTCACCAGAATTCAATTTTGCAAAAATCTCTCCTAAATTATCATCACTAACTTTATCTGTATCAACATTATGTTTCCTTTTTATCTCTCTCATCTTTGGCAGCATTGTTTCTGCAATAAACGCAGGCTTTAAACCAGAAAACTGTTTAATAAATCCTTCAAACACACTAACTCTTCCAGATTTTGATAATAAAGTTGCTAAATCTTTACTTAGTCCATATTCTTTAATCCTTTCTTGTTTTTCTGTAATTAATTCAGGAATTTCAATTCCTTCAACATTTGGTTTTACAGGAGGAACATCTGTTTCTGGATACATTCTTGCAGCGCCTGGTATTGGTCTTAAATAAGCAGTTGTTGCATCTGGTAAAGCATTTCTAACTTCCATAATTACGCCTTCTTTAATTCTATTAGCTCTCTCGACAACTGCACTTAATGCCCTAACAACTTTTTCTTTAGAATCTGCAATAATAACAAATGCATCTTTTTCACCACAACCTAATTTCTCTCTAATCAAAGAAACCTCTTCTTCACTAATTCCATACTTTGGTAATTCATCAGAATGAAATAAACCACCAACTCCTGATGCAGCTTTTGCATAACCTGATAATTCTGTTCCAATTCTTTTACCTGGTTGAGTTTCCATACCAAGATAACCAGAAAACCCTTCCAACCTCAAACCAAATACAACACCTTTCTTATCAAGCGTGGTTTTAACTAATTTCGCTTCTGTTTTTCCAAAAACATCTGTAATATCAACTTGTTTATCTTCAATATTATCAAATTTTAATTCATCTCTTAATTTTACCAATGCTTCTTGTCTTTTAACTTCATATTCAACCAACTGTGGAACTAATTTTAAATCCTGTGCACCTTTTACTTCAATTCTTCTCCCACTTTTAATTGAAACATTAACATCTTGTCTTATTGTTCCTAAACCTCTTTTAACTCTTTTAGTAGATCTTAATATCATTCCAATTTTCTCAGCTGCTTCTTTTGCACCTTCTGGAGATTTAATATCAGGATCAGTTGCAATCTCAATCAAAGGAATTCCTAATCTAGAAAGATCATAAATATCTTTATCAGCTTGTCTTTCAACTATTTTCGCAGCATCTTCTTCTAAACATATTGAAGGAATTCTAATTTTACCTTCACTTGTTTCAATATATCCATTTGTTGCAACTAAAGCAGTCCTTTGAAAGCCTGTAACATTGCTTCCATCAACTACAATTTTCCTCATAACTTGTATTTCATCAACTACTCTAGCATTCAACATCTTTGCAACCATTAAAACAGTCTCCAAAGCCTCTGGATTTATACCATGTGGTGGTTCTTCATCAATATCTATCAAACAATTCACAGAATCATGATAATGATAATGGAAACTCTTACCTTTTGCTAATTCTCTAGATGCTGCTATATCAACTAAGCCAGACTCACCTATTACTGGTCTTAATCTACGCATTATTTCAAAATCTGGTTTTTCATCTAGAATTTCTGCTGGACAATCACAAAACAGCTTTTTCCCAGCTAATTGCTGGTGAATTTCCAAACCAACTTTCAAACCTTGCATAATATACATGGAAGATGAGGATTTTATAAGTTTTATGCATACAGTATATATCTAAATGAGAAAAACTTAAATATAACTACTTCTATTTCAATCCTATGGCATTCATGGACCTATTTACAACATTGTCTTTACAAACAGAATATCTAGGTAATACAATGCTTCAATACTTAATATTCTTCTCAATTGTTATTGGTGGAATTATTGTTGGGAAAATCTTGAATTTCCTTACAAAATCATTTTTCAAAGTCCTAGCAAGGAAATCAAAAACAATGATAGATGATATTATTGTAGATAGCTTAGATGCACCTGCTGTTTTCTTAGTATTTGTTATCTCTTTATTTATTGGATACAATTATTTAACATTAAGTGAAGATACAGCTACAATGTTCATGAATATTCTTAGCATATTATTAATCTTAAATGCTGCATGGTTCTTAGTAAGACTTATTGATGCAATTATTAAACATTATGTTGTTCCATTTTCAAAAAGAAGTGATACTGAATTAGATGATGTTTTAATTCCAATTATAAGAAAATTAATCAAATTTGTTGTAGCAGCAATTGCCATAATCATGATTATTGATAAGTTTGGATATGATGTAACAAGTATTATTGCAGGCCTAGGAATAGGTGGTTTAGCATTTGCTTTAGCTGCAAAAGATACACTTGGCCATATGTTTGGTGGAACAACAATCTTATTAGACAAACCATTTAAGCTAGGCCAAAGAATTAAATTTGATTCATATGATGGTCATGTTGAAGAAATTGGCTTAAGAAGTACTAAAGTAAGAACACTTGACGGATCTGAATTAATTGTGCCAAACTCAACAATTGCAAATGCTGTTCTTGAAAATGTAACAAGAGAGAAAAGAAGAAGAGTAAACACAGTACTCGGATTAGTTTATGATACTTCAACCACAAAAATGAAAAAAGCAGTTAGTTTATTAAAAAAGATTACTAAAGAACAAAAAGGAGTACAAAACGAAGCAAAAGTATATTTCTCCACCTTCGGACCTTCTTCATTAGATATAACATATATTTATTATATTTCAGACTTAAATAACATTGCTAAAATTAAAAGTGAAGTAAACTTCAAAATCAAAGATGAGTTTGAAAAGAACAAATTAGACTTTGCATTCCCAACACAAACTATTGAGTTGGCTAAATAATTACAAGCCCCATAGTTCTAAAACTTTCTTAAGAGCATCTTTGCCTTGTATATAAGCTAGAAATAAACCATAATTTGTAAATGGAACACTTATTGAAGTTAAATCCCTAATCCTTGCAAGCATTTTCTGAGAACTAATCATACAACCACCACAATGTAAAATTAACTTATAATCCTTTAAGTGATCATTATCAAAGAATTCCCTACCAAAATTATGTTCAATTGTAATACCCTCATATCTTTCCTTAAAATATCTTGGTATTTGCACAGTTCCAATATCATCTTGGATCCTAGAATGATTACAAGCCTCAACAATAAGTACTTTATCACCAGCCTGCAACTCATCAAGTGCTTTCAAACCATCGACAAACTTATTAAGCTTCCCACGACTAAGATAATTTATCATTACAATAGAAAAAGTTGTTAATTTTATATCATCTGGCACTAAACCATACATGATATCCATTGCTTGTGAGTCTGTAATAATATATCTAGGTCTTTTTTTGAAGTTATTAATACAATCAAGAAACCTTTTCCTTTCATTCTCAACCTCAGAAGCATCGCCACTTCTTACCTTCACTAAATCCATTCTAAATGACACAGGATGCGCCCATTTTCTTGTAATATACTCTTCACACATTGCTTGTGGTCTCAAAAACCTACCAGAAGGTGTTTCCACATCCATTGGAATATTTAATAAACAATACTCTCCTTTCTCAACAAATGGAAGCAATTCTATTTTTTCATTCTTTGATTCAAAATTACTAAGAATAAAATTAAGCAGCCTCTCCCTACATTCTAAATCAATAGCTTTAAGAATTATTTTCTTATGAAATTGTAAAGCAGGAATTTGTTTTTCAATACATTCCATCTTTTTCTCATCAATTTCATTAAAAATATTATACACAATTAATATTTGCTTACCTAATTCTCTACTAAAATCAATAAGCTCTCTTTCAAACTTAAAATTATCTGTTGATGGATCAATAATAACTAAAACAAGATCACATTCTTTTAAATCACTTAAAACTTTCTTTCTTTTTTTCTCACCCAACTCACTACATTCATCTAAACCTGCCGTATCATAAATCTTTACAGGACCTAGACCATGAATCTCCTGCAAAGCTAACTTAGTATCTGCAGTTGTACCTGGTGTTGAATCTATAATTGATGTTTGTTGCTGAGTTAATAAATTCATTAGACTACTCTTGCCTGAATTCATTTTTCCAAATATCCCAATATGGTCTCTTTCAACTAACATTTTTGGTCCTCTTAAAAAAATGTAATGAATCTCCCCATTTTCCAAAACCTGGTTTAAGACCAGTAGATTCTATTCTACTAATAACACACTTTAAACAATCTTCTGATGAATCATTAATACAAGGTTTGCCTTCGTATAATTTATAAGATTCTCTATATTTTGTTGGTGTAACAATTGGCATTATAACATTTGCCCCTGCTAACAACCCAAGCTCTCTACCTTGTGGATGTATTGCTTGCAAAGCAGTTGTCGACGCAATATTAATATCAGGCATCATTAATCTTAACACTGCAATCATATTTAATCCTAAGTTTAATTGTTTTAATTCATCAACCTCCAAACCAATGGGTGTCTGTTCATGTGGAAGATAAGGTCCCATTCCAACCATATCTACTTCAATTTCCTTAAAAAATAATAAATCTTCAGCTAGATTTTCAATTGTTTGAAAAGGTGAACCAATCATTACACCAGTTCCAACTTGAAAACCAATCTCTTTCAAATTCTTCAAACACACTTTTCTCCCATCTAAATTCATCTCATTTGGATGTAATTTATTATAGTGTTCTTTATTTGTAGTCTCTACTCGAAGTAAATATCTATGTGCTCCTGCATCAAAAAAACGCTGATATGTTTCTTTGCTTTGCTCACCAACACATAAAGTTATTCCAATCTTTGGAAACTTCTTCTTTATATCCTCAACAACACTAACAACAAAATCTACAAATTCTTTTGTTTGCAATTCACCTGACTGCAATACAATAGAACCATAATTAACTTTATCACACCATGCAACAACATCAAGAATTTCTTCTTTAGTCATAGAATACCTACTAACCTCACCATTAGACTTTCTTATACCACAATACAAACAATCATTTTTGCAAATATTAGAAAATTCTACTAAACCACGAAAATAAACATTATTTGAAACTACATTATCTCTAACTTTACAAGCTTGTTTATGCAATTCTTCTTGTTCATCTCCTCTCAAATCAAGTAACTTTACTATTTCAGCCTTATCAAAATTAAAAGTAGAAATCTCTCTCACCTTTTGATGTTTTTTCATAATAATCTATTAAACTCTTAAACATTTTCTCAGAATAGACTTCAGGAACCTTTTTCCTTACTTCTTCCAACTCTTTCTGAATCAACTCTTCACCAATCTTCTTTGTTTCCGAACTTGCAAAGTCATCTAACCATTCTCTGAATGTAAGAATTGCATTTAATTTACAAAAATGGCCTTCTTTACCACATCTTAATAATTCAATTATCTTTTTTCCTGTTCTTCCACATCTATAACCAGCAGTACAAAAAGAAGTTATAAAACCCATTTTAGCAAATTCTCTAATTACAATATCTAAATCTCTTGAATCTCCAATCAAGAATTGTTGATTCTTAAGATCTTGTTCATTCCCATTAATATCATAGTTAGAATATCCACCTATATTTATCCTAGTAGAAGCATCTGTTTGAGTACAACCGAGCTCCAAACCCATTTTCCTTATTTCATCTGTTTCTCTTGCTGTTATTATCATTCCTGTATAAGGAACCGCTAGCCGCAAAATTGCAATTATTTTTTTAAAATCTTCATCACTAACTTTGTATTTTGTCTCTTGAGTAAAAGGTGCATTTTTTGCTGGATTTAACCTTGGAAAAGAAATTGTATGTGGTCCTATCCCAAATCTATTCTCAAGTTCTAAAGCATGATGAATAAGACCCATTACTTCAAATCTCCAATCATATAATCCAAACAAAGCTCCAATGCCGACATCATCAACACCTGCTTCAAAAGCCCTATGCATCGCATATAATCTCCATTTATAATTTGATTTTATTGTGCCTTCTTGATGAACTTCTCCATAAGTTTCATGATGATAAGTTTCTTGAAAAACTTGAAAAGTCCCTATTCCAACACTTTTCAAAAGCTTAAGATCGGCTACACTCATTGGTGCTGCATTAATATTAATCCTCCTTATCTGCCCAATACCTTTTCGTGTTTTTGCTTTTACACCATAAATTGTCTTCAAAACATTTGATACGTACTCCACATCAGCATTAGGATGTTCTCCAAAAGAAACAACAAGTCTTTTATGGCCAATTCTACCGGCCAGAGCCTCAACTTCCTTCTGTACCTCATCCAAAGAAAGTGTTTTTCTTACTTCCTCTTCATTCTCAACACGAAAACCACAATAAAGACAATTATTAACACAATAATTACTGCAATACAAAGGAGCAAACACAACAATTCTATTGTCATAAACCTTTTTCTTTATTTCAAAAGCAGCTTTAAAAACTTCTTCCCACAACTCATCATCTTTCAAATTAATTAATTTGGCTACTTCATCTGGAGAAAGTGTTTTTATTTGCAAAGATTTGTTTATTATTGCTCTTATCTCTTCTTTTGTTGGATTTATATTATTATTTATTTGATCCCATATCTTATCGTCGTCAATAAAATCTTTACCTTCTTCTAAATATTGTTCATATTCTTCTTTTCTTATTTTATTCCCCATCTTACATAACCAATAATATCAAATACCGATCCCTAGAACAAAAAACTCTCTGCATCAATTCTTGTTGTTATTTCGCCAGCAATATTCTGTTGCATTAACTTCTTTACTTCTTCTTTATCTTTTGTATGCCCTAAAACCCAACCAAGTTTTACATAAGCAGTCTCTGGCAACATGTCATCCACAAATATACAATCTTTTTCAATAGATAATTTCCTTAAATTAGTATAAACATAAGGATGTACTCCACCATACAAAGTCTGCGAAGCAATAACAACTGGAACACCTTTTTCCTTTGCTCTTTCTAAAACATCCATAAAAGAATATCTTTTATTTACAGTTGGCATATGACCTAGAGCAGTAGCTGCTAAAACAATACCTTTGTATCCTTTGCTTAAATAAAAATCAATAATCTCTGGATCAACTCCCGGATGAATCAAAACCAAAGCAGTTTGTGGTTCAAATTTATCATCAATTTCAACTGCAGATTTATTTCTTTTATTATAATCATCATTAATTACTTCAATATCTCCTTTCACAGGAACTTTAGCCAAAGCTTTCTCTCCCATTGGTCTAAAAGCATCTCTTCTTGAAGTATGCATTTTCCTTACTTTAGTTCCTCTATTAAGATAACAATATTCATCATCCATATTTGCATGCAAACATGTTGCAACAGTTGCACCATCAAACTTTGCAGCTGCTTTTACTGCACAAATTAAATTCATAAATGCATCACTACTTCCTCTATCAATACTTCTTTGCGAAGCTGTTAATATAACTGGTTTAGATAAATTCTTCAAAAGAAAAGAAAGCGCAGCTGAAGTAAAATGTAACGTATCAGTACCTTGAGTTACAACAACACCATCTACTCCACCATCCAATTCTTCTTTAACTGCTCTAGCTATTTGTATCCAATCTTGATAATTCATATCTTCACTCATAACACTCATTACTTTCCTTGCTTTAATATTAGCAATATCCTGCAATTCTGGACACATTGCAACAAAGTCCTCTGCAGCATAATCTGCATACACTCCACCTGTTTTATAATCAATCCTTGAAGATATTGTACCACCTGCAGAAAGAATTGCTACTGTTGGCAACTTTGGATTATTCTTTAACACTAATTTCTCTTTATCAATTGGCTTAAATTCCTCAAGAAGTTCCATCTTCTCAATTCTACTATTCTCAATTCCAATATTATAACCAGTATCTAATTTAAGAACAACTACATCACCTTCAAGAATTTCTGGCCTAGGTAATAAAGTTCCCTCATAAGATTCTTCTTTTGTGAGAATTTTAACTCTATCGCCTGGTTTAGGTTTCATAGATTCATAGGAATAGGGTGATTTTATATGTTTTACCCCTTACAGTCCTGTCTTTACATCCAAAAACACGACATCCACACCAAATCTCTCTTTTAACAAAGGCATTAATGCCTTAACACCTAGAACTTCAGTAGAATAATGTCCAGAAGCAATAACACTCAATTTCTTTTCTTTAGCTATATGGAATAATTCATGTCCGAATTCTCCTGTTATAAATAAGTCTGCTTTTTTCTTAATAGCTTCTTCAACTGCAAAATCTCCACCACCACTAACTATAGCTATTTTCTTAATCTTTTTCTTTGCAAAATCCTTTGAAAATGACTTAACTCTAAGAGATTTGTTAACTTTAGACAAAATTGACGAGAAAGACTGCGGCTTTTCAAGCTCACCAATATAGCCAACAGAAACTCCTTTATACCTTCCAAACAATTTAACTCCACTTAACCCAAGAATCTTACATAATTCAATATTATTTCCATATTTTCGATGTCTATCTAATGGCAAATGATTAGCATACAAAGAAATCTTATTCTTTTTCAAATATTTAACTCGATTAGCCCTTATCTCATTAACATCCTTATATTTCTTCCAAAATAAACCATGATGAACAATCAATAAATCACATTTTGCTTTCTTGGCTTTCAAAAACACATCTAAGCACGCATCAACTGCAAAACCTATCTTTTTAACAGATTTAGAAGCCTTAACTTGAAGTCCATTCCTAGAAACATCTAAAATCTTCTTTGTTTGTAGTTCTTTATTCAAAAACCTTGCAATAGTTGCTACTGAAGCCATACAATCCCATTAACTCAAGCATATTTAAGTTTTTTCATAAACCACAGAAGCTGAAGCTTCTTACTTTCTGAAAGAAAGTAGAAAGCTTTAGTTGCCTTTAGGCAACTTAGTTTACGTAATACGTAAACTTTAGCTTGCGTGCTTTACTAGCGTAAACTTTATATAAATAACAATGATTCAAACACATATGGCAGTAAATGAAACAGTAAACGCTTCTTTAACAATAGGTCAACAAGCAACTGCAATTTACCAAGATCAAATAGTTCCTTTCATATTAACTACATGGGATAGGTTTATTGATCTAATTTTAGCTCCTTACTTATACCAAAACATGGTTTGGATTATTGCTCCATTAATATTCACAATTTGTATTATGGAATTCTATTTTACAAGATATAAACATGAAGAACTTGGCTGGAATACAGCAGTAGGTAATAGTGTCGTACTTATTTTTGTATCTATAGACTTATTTAGACAAATTTATGAAGGTAATTTAAGGCAAATACTTGAACTTGATGTCACTAGTATCCCACTTACAACCATTTGTGCAGGAATAGTAGGAATTTGGGGACTTGGACTTATGGTTTTCAACTTTTGGCATATTTTACCAAAAAGATTTTCATTCCTTATCTCATCTGCTTTACCAGTTAACACCACTGCATACATTGCAATCTTATTAGTTTATACAAACATGGCTACTGCACCAGGTGTGGTTCCAATTCCTCTTGATATTTACACAATCCTAGCTGCATTATTACTCTTAATTGTATTATTTTTCTTGTTCAAAACAATAGCTGTATTATTAATTCCAGAATCCAAAGATGTTGTTGCAGAAGCAGTTGCTACTGCTAAACAAGAGATTGAAGAGGCTGCAGAACAAGAGAAAAAGAGACTAAAACAAATGAAAAAACAAGATATTAACCAAGAAAACCAATTAGTTGAAGAAATACAAAATAGTGAACTAATTGAACAACAAAGACTTCAAGAAGAAATCGATGAAGAATATGATAATAGTAATATACCTAGGTGAAAAATGAAAATTAATGGAGAAGATTACAGAACAGTCTGGTTTGATAAAGAAACAAACACAGTAAAGATGATTAACCAACCACTTCTAGCAGAAAAGTTTGAAATTATCGACTTAAAAGATTATAAAGAAGTTGCAAATGCAATAACTACAATGGTTGTAAGGGGCTCTCCTGCAATTGGTGCAACTGGAGCATATGGCTTAGCACAAGCAATAAGACAATTAGACGCTTTTAATCTAAATAAAATCCAAGAGATTAAACAAACCTTACAAGATGCAAGACCAACTGGATATGACTTAACACATGGACTAAACTACATATTCAATAAAGTCAGAAATGAGACAAGTTTAGAAAATGCAAAGACAATTGTCCTTGAAGCAGCAGAAGAATATGCAGATATTAGTGTTGAAGCTTGCAAAAAGATTGGTGAATATGGGAACGAATTAATCAAAGACAATTTCAAGATTCTTACACACTGTAATGCAGGAGCATTAGCTACTGTAGACTATGGAACAGCATTAGCTCCAATAAGATCTGCACATTATTCTGGCAAAAAGATATTTGTTTTTGCTGACGAGACTAGACCAAGATTACAAGGAGCTAGATTAACTGCTTGGGAACTTGCCCAAGAAAAAATCCCGCATGCAATCATTGCAGATAATGCAGCTGGTCACTTTATGCAAAGAAATGAAGTTGATATTGTAATAGTTGGAACAGACAGAGTTGCTGCAAATGGAGATATTGCAAACAAAATAGGTACATATGAAAAAGCTGTTGTAGCCAAAGAAAATAACATACCTTTCTACATTGCTGCACCAATCTCAACTATTGACTTTGATTGTCCATCTGGAATGCAAATCCCTATTGAAGAAAGAGATGAAATAGAAGTATTAGAAGTAAAAGGTAAGAAAATTGGTCCATTAGAAAGCCATGCTCGAAATCCTGCATTTGATGTAACACCAGCAAAATTCATTACAGGAATAATAACTGAAAAAGGCATATTCAAGCCTGAAGAATTAATAAAACTCAAAGAAAATGTCTGAAATATATTCTGGAACAAAATTTAAAACAATTTTCAAAGAAAAGAAAGTCTTAAACAATGAAAAAATTAGTGAATTAACTAAATACTGCAATAAATTCGCAGAACTTGGATTAGCTCCATTTGTCGACGAGGGACATGCTGGCAACTTAAGTTTTAGAACAGAAAACGGCTTTATAATTACAGCAGCTGGGGCTGATTTATCAAAAACAAGTGAAAAAGACTTTGTAGAAGTAATAAATGTAGATAATAGTGAAGTTACTGTTGTTGGTATTAAAGAACCATCTTCAGAAACACTAATGCACAATGCAATATACCAAAAAAGAAAAGACATAAACGCTGTTTTCCATGGACATGATAAAGTTGTAATGGAAAATCCACAAGACTTACCAATAACAGAAAAAGAACAACCTTATGGCACAAAAGCATTAGCAGATGAAGTAACAAAACTACTAAATACAAATAAAAACACAAACTACTTCATCATAAAAAACCATGGCATTCTTTCTCTAGGAAAAACAATGGAAAACGCTGGCACTCTAGCAATAGAGATACACAATAAAGCAATAAACTAACCAACAACTACTTTTTAGTCAATTTCATAGCAATCTCATTTGCTTTTTCAAGAATTTCTTCCTCACCAATAACTTTTCTATTCTGCATTAATATTTTCCCATTACAAATAGTTGTATCAACACAACTTCCATTTGCAGAATAAACTAAATTAGAAATCAGATTATGTCCAGGAACTACAGAAACATTCTTCAAATCAATTAACAATAAATCTGCTAATTTCCCTTCTTTAATCTCTCCACAATCTAAACCAAATACTTTTGCACCATTAACAGTAGCCATATCAAAAACTTCTTGAGCAGGTAGAGAAGTTGGATCATTTGTTTCTAGTTTTTGCAATAATGAAGCGAATTTCATCTCCTCAAACATATCTAAATTATTATTAGATGCACAACCATCTGTGCCCAATGCAATATTTAGTTTTCCAGAAAGTTTATTGTAAGGAAACACTCCTGAACTTAATTTCATATTTGAAACAGGATTATGTACTACTTTCACATTATTCTTTGCTAAAATATCAATTTCCTTATCATCTAACCATATTGAATGACAAGCAATTACATTTTTACCTAAAAAACCCATCTCATTCAAATATTCAACAGGTCTTTTACCATTTTTCTTTATACATTCATCAACTTCATTTTTAGATTCAGATAAATGAATATGAATTAATAAACCATTCTCATCTGCAAATTTCTTAGCCCATTGCAAACTTTCTTTTGAAACAGTATAAATCGCATGCGGTCCAAGAGTAAAAGTAACTCTATCAGAATATTTTTTAGTCTCCTCAAACAACTCTTTATTATGTTCAATTTGTTCTTCTGCTTTTGCTTTATCAAACAGATCAATAAAAACAGCAGATACTGCAGCTCTAATTCCCATTTCCTCGACAGCTCTTGCTGTTCCATGATAATGCCAATACATATCACTAAAAAAAGTTGTACCAGACTTAATCATTTCTAAACAAGCAAGTTTTGTACCCCAATAAACATCTTCTTCTGTTAATTTTCCTTCAAGTGGCCAGATCTTTTCCTCAAGCCACTGCATAACTTGCATATCATCTGCATAACCTCGCATTAAAGTCATTGCTGCATGTGCATGTGCATTAACAAAAGAAGGAATTATTGCTTTACCATCACCATCAATCTTATCATCACATTCACAATCAAGATTCTCACCAATCTTTTTTATTATATTTCCCTCAATAAAAACATCTTTCTTATTACCATCTAAAAGAACATTCTTAATTAATATACTCATAAAACCGCCTCTAATAATTTAATTATCTTTTCTTTATTTTTCTTTTGCATTTCAATGACTTCTTCTTCTTTAACTTCATTATCTGCTAATCCATTTGCATAATTATCAATAGAACAAATACAAGCATACTTTATTCCTTGTTCTTTTGCAAGTGTTGCTTCATTTGCCATTGTCATGCCTACAATATCTGCAAAATTCTTTATCATTTCAATTTCTGCCTTTGTTTCAAACCTTGGACCAGATGTTTGAATATACACTCCTTTATCAACAACATCCAAACCAAGACTTTCTGCAGCATCAATTATTTTCTTCCTTAAATCTCCATCTAATCCAGGTGTTATATGCACTGCTTTAAGATCATGATAAGTTTGAATACCAAATAAATTAATATAATCATGTGGAATAACAATTGAACCTGGTTCTATATTTAATTTCAAAGAACCAACAGAACAAATTCCAATTATTGCAGTAACTCCACTATCTTTTAAATCTGATACATTCTTTTTATGATCAACCATATGTGGAGGAATACCAGGACCATGCCTCTCAAGAAATATAACACCTTCTCTTGAAAATTGTTTGAATCCTGACCCACCAATAATAGCTATTTTATCCATACAACAAAGACACAAAAGAAGCTTTAAATGCTTTTTGTCTTGTTTTCATAACATTTATAAAAAACCATCTTTCCAATTTAATTATGGTCGATGTAATAGTTGTTGGAACAATTGGGATTGATGACATTAAAACTCCATTTGGAGATAGAAAAGATCTTCTAGGCGGTAGTGCAGTATATGCATCTCATGCAGCATCTTTCTTTGCAAAAGCAGGAATGGTTTCTATTGCAGGAGAAGATTTACCTTTTGAACACAAAGAACTTCTAGAAAAAAGAGGTATCTGCTTAAAAGGTGTTGAATTCAAAGGTAAAAACTTTAGATGGGCAGGTTCATATGAATTTGATATGAATGAAGCAAAAACATTAGAAACTGGTTTAAACTCATTACTTGATTTTGATCCTAAGTTACCAGATGAATATAGAAATGCAAAATATGTATTATTAGGAAATATTGATCCAGTATTACAATTAAAAGTAATTGAACAACTAAGAGAACCAGAATTAATCTTATTAGACACAATGAATTTCTGGATTGACACAAAAAAAGATGACTTAATAAAAGTTATAAAAAAAGTTGATGTACTTTTACTAAATGATGGAGAAGCTAGACAACTTTTTGATACAGTTTCTTTAGTACAATGTGGGCAACAAGCATTACACCTTGGCCCAAAATATGTAATAATCAAAAAAGGCGAACATGGTGCTTTGTTATTTAGTGCTGGAAAACACTTCAATGCACCTGGTTATCCATTAGAAGTATTAAAAGACCCAACTGGCTGCGGAGATAGTTTCGCAGGCGGATTTATTGGCTACATCGCAAAAACAAAAGACATTTCAGAACCAAACCTAAGAAAAGCAATAGTCTACGGAAGCACAATCGCTAGCTTCAACGCAGAAGACTTCTCTTTGGAAAGACAAAAACAAATAACAATCGATGACATTGAAAATAGGTTTAAAGAGTTCAGGGAGTTTAGGGAATTCTAGTTTTTATATCTCTTCCTTAACATTCGCGGTTACTATCTGCGTTAATGTCTTCTTCAAGCCATAATCCTTCCTAAATTTCAGAATAAACTTATTAAATTCTTCAATATCTTTGAACTTTAACTTAAGCAATAAGTCATACTCTCCAGTTATTCCAAACACTTCTTTAACATATTTACTACCAAACGCAGAGTTTGGAATGATTTTCTCAGTAGCTATAAACATAAACACAATAAAACTCTCACCAATAGCTTTATTATTTAATTTAAGTGTAAACTTCTCAATAACTCCCTCCTTAATCAACTTTTGAATTCTTACATGTACAGTAGAAGGACGTATTTTCAATTTCTTAGCTAAGTCTCGAATAGATTGTCTAGAATTATCTTGTAATGCTTCAATTATCCTATGATCTTTATTATCCAATTTCATTTTGCTTTGGGGGAGTGGGAGGCCCACTGCTTGCGCCAACAGAGTAATGGGTAATTTGGCGAATATGAAAAGCCTTTATCCCCCCACAACCAAAGCTCGAAAATGATCTTCAAGATTTTGGAATATATTAAACCACAAGTGAAATTGAACTTGCCATGGTTTAATATATACGAACCTGATGAAATTGTTCGCAATTTCATTTAAGGTTTGGTATAATTGCGTTTTCCTTTAACTCATTCTAGTGTCTATTTAATATATAAAGCTTTCGATATTTGTTTAATAAAATGTATATTAATATAGACAATGTCCAATAAATGCTAGCTAAAATATATAAAATGTCTGCAATTCCTATGTAATAGGTGATAATACATGGAATCAAATGAAAATTATGAAGTAAAAGACCTTACTCAAGCTGAGCAAGGCATGAAAAACATTGAATGGGCAGAAATGCAAATGGGTTCTCTAAATAAAGTTAAAGAACGATTTACCCAAGAAAAACCTTTACAAGGCATTAGAATTGGTATGGCTTTACATGTTACAAAAGAAACAGCTGTATTAGTAAGAACATTAATTGCAGGCGGCGCAGAAGTTGCAATAACTGGGTGTAATCCATTAAGCACTCAAGATGATGTTGCAGCAGCTTTAGCAAAAGAAAATGTCAAGGTATGGGCTTACAAAGGCGAAACAAAAGAAGATTATTACAGATATCTTACTAACATAATTAATTTCAAACCACATATTACAATTGATGATGGTTGTGATTTAGTAAGTGAAATACATCTTAAACATCCTCAATTAATCCCAGAATTAATTGGTGGTTGTGAAGAAACAACAACTGGAATTATTAGATTAAGAGCAATGGAAAAAGATAATGCACTAAAATATCCTGTAATTGCTGTTAATGATAACAAAACAAAACATTTGTTTGATAATTATTACGGCACAGGTCAATCTACTTTAGACGGAATAACAAGAGCATCAAATATTCTTTTCGCAGGAAAAACAGTAGTTGTTTGCGGCTATGGAAGTTGTGGAAAAGGTGTTGCAATGAGAGCAAAAGGATTAGGCTCAGAAGTAATTGTAACAGAAGTTGATGCATTTAGAGCACTACAAGCAAGATATGATGGTTACAGAGTCATGCCAATGCAAAAAGCAGCAAATATCGGAGAAATTTTTATTACAGTAACAGGTAATAAACATGTTCTTGACATTGATCATGTAAGAGCAATGAAAGATGGTGCAATAATTGCAAACAGTGGTCATTTTGATAATGAAATAAATGTTCAAGCAATGGAAGATGCTTCTACAAACAAAAGAACTGTTCGTCCTTTATTTGATGAATACACAATTAATGGAAAAAGAATTTTCTTATGTGGTGAAGGAAGATTAGTTAATTTATCTTGTGCAGAAGGTCATCCAAGTACTGTAATGGCAACATCATTCTGTGGTCAAGCTTTAGCATGTGAATATCTTGTCAAAAACAAAGGTAATATGCAACCAGTTGTAATTACTTTGCCTGAACATATCGACGACGAGATTGCAAAACTACAACTTGCATCCATTGGTGTAGAATACGACCAACTAACAGAAGAACAAAAGAAATACTTAGGCAGTTGGCAAGAAGGAACATAAAACTTTATTAATTCCTTTTATTTTTTCTATTTTTATGGACCCAACTATAATCCTCGGAATGTTAATCTTTTTCCTAGGTGGTGCAACCATTGGTTTAACAGGCTTTGGTTTTGCATTAGTGGCAGTTCCATTACTTAGTCTATTACTTTCTCCAAAAATCGTTGTTCCAATTGTTGTTGTACTTGATTTATTTATCCTAATCTGGTTAACTTACAGAAATAGAAAATTTATTGAATTCAAAAGAGTCTTACCAATTCTTATCGCAGGAGTTATTGGATTACCAATTGGAACTTACACACTAGTCTCATTAAACACAGATATACTTAGAATTTTAGTAGGTGCAATTATTGCATTGTTTGCAATTGCACTATTGATTGGATTTGAAAAGAAAGTTAAACACGAACTAAGAGCATTATTTCCATTAGGAGTCATCAGTGGAATACTAGCAGGAAGTGTAAAAATGCCAGGTCCACCAATTATTTTATTCTTAGAAAACCAACACACAGACAAAAGACATTTTAGAGCAGACTTAATATCATATTTCACATTACTTTCAATATTCACAATC
This sequence comes from uncultured Methanosarcinales archaeon, assembly GCA_964556185.1. GTDB lineage: Archaea > Nanobdellota > Nanobdellia > Woesearchaeales > DSVV01 > CAZKVI01. The sequence goes on along the minus strand of CAZKVI010000017.1, from coordinate 9,337 downwards.
CCAATGTTCTTTATTAGTGGCTTAATCACAAAAGAAGTAATCACATATGCCTCATATTTCCTAGTTCCAATGATTATTGGAACATTCCTAGGAATTAAATTTGTAAACAAACTAAATGAAGAATTATTTAGAAAAGTTGTTCTAATTTTAGTCACAATTGTTGGCATAATGGCCATTATTACTGGTTTAACAACAATTCTAGCTTAGAAACATTTAAAAATATGATAACTACTTCTAAAACCAATGAAACCTAAAAATATCTTAATTACAGGAGGATGTGGATTTCTAGGTCAATATTTAACAAAAGACATCCTAGAAACCTTCCCAAATACTAAAATTAAACTCTTAGATTTAAGAGAAAACCAGAACCCAATTCTCAAATTCAACAATTCAAATATAACTACAGTTATTGGAAAAGACATTTGCAATTATGATTCAATAAAAAATGAATTCAAAGATATTGATACAGTAATTCATTTAGCAGGAATTGTATCATTTTCAATAAAAGACAAACAACTCCTAGAAAATGTAAACATCAACGGAACAAAAAACATAATAAAAGCTGTAAAAAACAACAATATCAAACAATTCTTACATATTAGTTCTGTCGCTGCATTAGGATATAATGATGATAAAAACAACCCCATAAATGAAGAATTCAAATTTAATTGGGATATTGCAGAAAAAAACAAGAAATACTACATGTTAACAAAACATTTAGCAGATAAAGAAATTGAAAAAGAAATAAAAGACAATAATCTAAAAGCAACAATTCTCTATCCTGGATTAATGCTTGGCCCAGGAGATTACACTAACACAGCAAAACTAATCAAAGCAATCAAAGATAAAAGAATGCCTGTTAATATGCCTGGTGGAACTAATTTAATCGATGTGAGAGACGTCTCAAAAGGAATAATAAACACATTAAAACAAACAAACAAAGAACATTATTTACTATCTGGCCATAATCTTACTATGAAAGAAATAACTAAAACAATTGCAAATGAAGTATCTGTAAACCCGCCAAAACTTACTGTGCCTAAACTCTTAAATCCCTTATTATTCAATTTAGTCTTATTAATCGAATCCTTAGCAAGAAATAAAACAGAAGTCACAGCAGACAATGTAGACTCATCATTTAAATTTAGATATTTTGATAATACAAAAGCAAAAAAAGAACTAAAATGGGAACCAGAAATTAGTTTTCAGAAAACTATTAAAGACTCAGTAGATTGGATGAATAAAAATGACCTCTTTAAAGAATAAAGTTGTTATAATAACAGGTGCAAGTAGTGGAATTGGTAAAGCTACTGCTATAGAATTCGCAAAAAAAGGTGCAAAAGTAGTTCTTGTTGCAAGAAGAAAAGAAAGATTAGAAGAATTAGAAAATTACATTAAGAAATTCAATAAAAATTGCATACACATAAATGCAGACTTAACTAAAAAAGCAGATATCATAAATTTATTCAATATTGTCGAGAAGAAATACAAGAAAATTGATATTTTAATAAACAACGCAGGAAGAGGTCTAAAAGCCACTGTTTGTAATATAAGTTGTGATGACTGGCTATCTGTTATAAACACAAACTTAACAAGTGTATTTTTATGTACAAGAGAAGCAGTAAAAAGAATGCGTAAAGAAGAAAACAAAGGTCACATTATAACAATCTCATCTATAGCAGGTTTATATGGTGCTCCAAGTTATGCTGCCTATTGTGCATCTAAACATGGAGTTACTGGATTTAAAAGATCATTAAAATGGGAATTAAGAAAACATGGAATTAAAGTATCCACAATACATCCTGCAAGAGTTGATACAGAATTTTTTGATATCTACAAAAAAAGACCAAACAAAAGCCAAATGTTAACTCCATTAGACATTGCTGATTATATTCTCGCAATTGCAGAAAGATCAATAATAAAAATGATTTATATCAGAATTAGAAACATATTTAAGAGGATATACTGTTTCATATTACACTAACTAAAATGACAAGAACCTTAATACATTGGATAAAAAAAACACATATGAAACTTCATCTTAAATACATTTGTCCTCATTGTAAACACAATAAAAGAGAAACCAGAGATTTGTTAAATGAAGGAAAATGTTTCTGGAATAAAAACTGGAAAAAAGGAATCTATGATGAAATTCCAACTTGGATGGGAATAATAAACTTCTTTAGACTTTATATTTTCAGAAAACCAATTAAAATCTGTATTAATGGCACAGATTATAAAGGAAAAGACTGGAAAGGCCAATAAGAGGAAAAATTATGAAAAATAAAGACCTCATATTCTCAATCTTTCTCTTATTATTAATTTTCATTGCATTCATATTCTTTTATACAGAAGTAAAATCAATCTTTACTTTCTTAATTTCATCATATGGAATTATTGGAATTATTTTAGTTGTAATTATAATGGATACAATAATTCAACCAATCTCCCCAGATATAATTGTTTTTGGAGCAACATTTGGAGGAGCCAATATAACAACTGCAATAATAGCAGGCTTAGCAAGTTGCTTAGCAGGAAGTATTGGTTATTTTATTGGTAAAAAGATTGGTGCAAAAGAATTCAGAAAATGGTTTAGTGAAAAACACCTAATAAAGGGGAAAGAATTATTTGACAAATATGGGATTCTAGCTATTGTTGTTGGTGCTCTCTCACCAATACCTTACAGTGCAATTTGCTGGACAGCAGGAATATACAATATGAAATACAAACATTTTCTATTAACAAGTTTGCTAACAAGAGTACCTAGATTCTTTTTAATGGGCTTATTTGGATATTTGATTGGATTGTAGATTTACAACATATTGTGTACTACTCAATGATTATAACACAACATATTGTGTTTAGTATCTATTTTTTAAGATATAAATATATATAAATATTTAAGTCAATAAAATATTGATGGAAAAGAAAAAAGAGGCTAATTCTAAGAATAAAGCTAGAAATAATACTAAAAAAGATAGCTTGGAAAAGAAAGTAGAAAGTAAAGAAGGTTCCAAAGGAACCCAAGAAGCGTCAGCTTCTGTGGATAAACTCGATCTCCTAATATTGATGCAACAAGCTATCAAGAAAATGCATGAAAAAGAATTAGCAGAAAAAAAGGCAAAAGGAGATATTGGAAAGAAAACAAAAGTCAAGAAAAAAGATGATGATCTTTCTGGTGTAGTTGATGAAGAAGCAGATAAAGCAAAAGACAAAGAATGGGATAAAGTCTTACAAATATCTGTTAAAATGGATGGCTTTGAAAAATTCCACCTAGAACAATATGCAAAACAACTTGAAGCATACCAAAGAATGCTATCTGAGTATCTAAGATCTAGCCCATACAGTGCAGTCAATGCTTATTCTTATTTAATGGGTGAAGAAGGCGATATTGATATAAACCAAGATGAAATGATTGGCTTTGATGAATTATGGGATGCATTAGAACAAATCCATTGGAACAGTGTAGCTGGCACAGAAAATAATTATATTCATCCTGATATGAAAGAATCATTGAGTTTGTGGTCGTTATTCTCTTACAATAGAATGAAAATGCAACTCTGGAAAATAACAGGCGATGGTGGAGCTACTTTCTGTGGTTTGAATATGTACTAGTACTCAATTCCTCTTCGAGCGCCAATACCTTGTTGGAAATAATGCTTAACCATTCTCATTTCTGTAACTAAGTCTGCTTTTTGTATTATCTCAGAACGAGCATTTCTACCAGTTAAAACTAACTCTGTATGTGGTGCTTTGCTAGCAATTAAACCCAAAACTTTCTCAACAGATAAAAAACCTAAATCCACTGCAATATTAATCTCATCCAAAACAACAATATCAAAATCACCAGAACTAATTACTTGTTTACTTTTTGCATATGCTTCATCAATATATTGTTGTTGTTTTTTATCATTCAAAAAACACCATCTGCATGCTCCGCAATCAATATCATCCCTAACATAATCAAAATAAGGAACTTTTTTATCAAATCCAGTTAATTTCATTTGTTTAACTTCTTTAATACATGGCCTACCATACTGAACAAATTTAGTACAAGGCAAAAAATTCTTTGCAGAAATCATCTCACCTGTATAAGCTCCACCTTTCATAAACTGAACAATATGAGCTTTGTAACCTTGACCAACTGCTCGTGTGACTAGGCCAATGGCTGCTGAAGTCTTTCCTTTTCCATCTCCTGTGTAAACCTGTACAAGGCCTAATTTTTTTCCCATTTTGAAAATAAAAATAAAACTTTCCGTTAGGAAAGTAAGAAGTCATTAAGACTTCTGTAAATAATAAAATCAAAGCTTCAAACTACAAGGACTGTATGCACAATTTGGACATGTATAACATCCTTCTGTTGCAAACATTTGTGTTCCACACTCTGGGCAAGTTTTCTCATCCTTTTCTGTCTGTAATACTTCTGTATTCTCTGAAGGAACATCTGTTTGCATTTCTTGAACTACTGATTGCACATTATCTGTATTACTTGCCATTGAGGTTAACTCTGTTTGTGTTGCTTCTTCTGGAAATACTGATGAGGTGTTCCCTTCATTATCAACAGCCTCTGCAACAATTGTAGGATCATCTAAAGCTACATTTGGTTTTCCTGTTTCCACTTTTTCCATTTCGGGTTCTTCCACTGTTGTTTCTTTACCAATCTTTTCTTCTTCACCAACATCTTCGCTTTCTTCTCCTTTGTTCACTTCTTTGATATTCAAAACTTGATTCATTCTTGAACCATCTCTGTAAACAGTACAACCTTTGCAACCAAGTTCCCAAGCTAACATATATCCTTCTTCAACTTCTTTTGGTGATGCTTTATGATGAAAGTTTATTGTCTTTGAAATTGCATTGTCGACGTGCTTTTGGAATGCTGCTTGCATCCTAATATGCCATTTTGGTTCAATATCATGACTAATTACAAACACTTTTCTTACATCTTCTGGAACTTCTTCTAATCCCTGTAAAGTACCTTGTTCAACAATCTTTTTCATTAATGCTTTACTGTAAAACCCTCTTTGCTTTGCAACTGTCTCAAGATGTTTATTCACATAAACAAAAGTCTCTCCTAAACTATGTGAATTTTTAACAAAACATATTGCAAAATTAGGTTCAACTCCACCAGAAGTATCTGCTAACATACTTAATGTTCCTGTTGGAGCAATTGAAGTTAATGCACAATTTCGCATCTTAATTCCTTCTTTATCATAATCAGAACCTTCCCAAGCTGGAAATACTCCTTTTTCCTCTGCAAGCTCTTGAGAAACCTTATGAGATTCTGTATTAATGAATTCCATTACCTTCTCTGCTGTTGCTATTCCTTCTTCTGAATCATAAGGAATTCCTAATTGAAACAACATGTCTGCAAAACCAAGTATACCCATTCCAATTCTTCTTGTTTTCTTTACCATTTCTGTAATTTGTGGTAAAGGATAAGTACTAGAATCTATTACATCATCTAACATTCTTGTAGATGTTCTTACAGTAAACCTCAAACGATCCCAATCAACTTGTCCATTTGTAACCATTCTATCTAAATTTACAGATCCAAGATTACAAGCTTCATAAGGAAGCAAAGGAACTTCTCCACAAGGATTAGTTGCTGCTATATCTCCAACATTTCTTACTTTATTATCTTTATTTACTGCATCAATAAATAAAACACCTGGCTCTCCTGTTCTCCAAGCATGCTGAACTAAAATATCAAAAACCATCTTTGCACTCATTTTCTTAATTGGTTTTCCAGTATGCGGTGCAATAAGATCGTAATTACTATCATCTTTAACTGCTTGCATAAAAGCATCTGTAAGTCCAACAGAAAGGTTAAAGTTTGTTAATGCATTAAGATCATCTTTTATTGCAATAAAATCAAGTATATCTGGATGATCAATTCTAAGAACACCCATATTTGCTCCTCGACGATTTCCTTGCATTATTACTGAAGTTGCTGCATCAAAGACCTTGATAAAAGAAACAGGACCAGAAGCAACACCATTTGACTTAATAACCCTAGTTCCTTTTCCACGAAGTTGTGAAAAGTCAAAACCTGTACCGCCGCCTGTTTTTTGAATTAAAGCTTGATTCTTCACAGATTCAAAAATTTCTTCCATTGAATCATTTACAGGAACAACAAAGCAATTTGCTAATTGATTACATCCTAAACCTGCATTTGCAATTGTTCTACCACCTGGAACAAACCATAACTTACTAAAAACTTTACAGAATTCATCTTCCCATTGCTTGCCTTTTTCATCTCCATATTGATCATATTCTGGTTTAGCTAATGTTTTTGCAATTCTTCTAAACATTTGAGTTGGATTTTCACATATTTCACCTTTCTCATCTCTTGCAAGGTACTTACCAGCAGCTATTCTCAATTGATTAACACTAAAATCAGAATCATCTTTTAAATTTGGAAGTATAGCTCTCTTCTCCTCCCTAATCCTTTCTCTTTCTTGTCTATAAAGAATATAAGCTTTAGCTGTTTTTGCATTACCTTCTTCAATAAGCACTTTTTCAACAGTATCTTGAATTTCCTCAACACTTGGAACATTTTCCTCATCAAAATTGACTAACAACTCTTTGATAACTTTTTCAGTTACTATTTCAGCTGCTTCCTTATTCTCTTCACCAACAGACTTTGCAGCATTAAAAACAGCTTCTGTAATCTTTATTTTATCAAAAGGAACTATATTTCCATCTCTTTTTCTTATTCTAGAAATAATTTTTTCAAACATACTTATCTCACCTCAGGTCTTTTTTTTCTTTAAAATTAATAAATCTCTAATACTCCCACACCCACAAAATGTTGTGGTATCCAAGAGCAAAGAACACTATATGTAGTGTATTTTCCATAATCTATTCATTTATATATATTATCAAACACAAACAACTAGAACAAAATGTATATTTTCAAGAAGATACATTCACGTACTTAATTTATATTATTCATTCCCACTTCATCACAAAAACAAGAAGATTTAAATAGAAAAATATAGAGAATAATACATATGAACATCTTACTAAAATATTTAAGGCCTGCAATTGAATTCTTTTTGCAATATGGATGGGCAATCCTAATTATTATTATAGCACTTGTTGCATTAAAATTCCTAAATGTTCTTAGTTCAAGTGATGTAGTTGAAAGCCAATGTACTTTTACTAAATCATTTCACTGCATTGGTGATCCTATTGTAAACTTTGTAACAGGAGAAGTAAAAATTGAAGTAATAAACAACAAAGAAGATGCTATGAATATGCTCTCATGGTCAGGTGGAACAAAAAGTTGTACTCTTCAGAGTGGTTTTGTTGCCCAGAGTATAGATGATCCTGAAATACATTATTCTAGTGATTATATTCTCGGACCAGGTGAAAGAACCTTATTGAAATTTACATGTGGAGATGGTTCTGGATTAAAAAATGATTTTGATAGTGAGATTACTTTAACTTATGTAAATATTGAAACAGACATTGTAGAAAGAGCTAATGGAATAATAAGAAAGAAAATGCCTTATTGAGTGATAATACCACCAAGTGTAGTCCACGATTTATTCTTAGAATTGTACGATCCTAGATAAACTTATAAAATAAACAATTGAACGAAACGTGGTATTATCATCACACTATTTCCTTCAAACTGCATAAACTATATAAATAACAAACCAAGAAATATTTCTATGACTACGTGGTTTAAGCAACTTGGTTTTAATGAAAATCCACTTGATGCTAGACCAAATCCTCTACTTGTGGGTTTAGAAGATGAAGAAGATCAATTAAAAACATATATCCTAAAAGAAGAACTCTGCTTTCTAAATGGTTTAACAGGAGCTGGTAAGACTTCCCTACTTAAAAAAGTACAAGAAGCCCTTCCTGATCATAAATTTATTTATCTTGACGCAGATGCTCTGCCCCCAGATTTCGATCTTGAAGAAGCAATAGTAAATAAAAGAGGTTTTCTTGATAAAATAACATTCAGAAAATTCCCAAAAAAGAAACCAGTATTAATTATTGATGAATTTCAAGCCACTGACCCAAATCTTATTCTACAAGCAAGAAGCAATTGGGAAAACCCAAATGAAAAAAAGATCAAGAGTATTGTTGTTGCACAAATTAGCAAAAATCTAAGAAATACTCCTGGATCATTTAAAGATAGACTTGGAAACAGAGTAATTACTGTAAAACAACTAGATAATGAAGAAATGAAGAAAATCTTAGAATTAAGACTAAAATACAATCAAAAAGAATCAAATTATTATCAAAGAATAAGTGATGATGCTGTCAATCTATTAGTACAAGTTGCTGATGGAAACGCAAGAAGATTACTTGAATTTACAGACCTTATTTTTGACTTCCATTATAGAAGATTTGGAGATATTAATCCACTTCATAAAAAAGAAGATTATTTAGTTACTTTCCATGCTGCAAAAGAAATACTAAATGTAAATAATATCAACACAGAAGGTTATGAACTTGAAGAAGGAACAACTGAAAAAGATAGAAAAACAATGCCATTTGAAAAACAATTTACAGTACCAGAACAAAACGTACTTAGAAGTTTACAAAGAGATGGAGAATTAAATTATGAAGAAATATCTAGAGAATTACATACTCCTACTAACAAAAGCAAAGACCTTCTTGCAAAACTTAAGAAAAAAGGTGCAATTGTATCTGTTGGAAAGAAAAAGAAGAAAACTAAATGGGCACTTACACAAAGCACATTAAGATTAATGGTTAAAAGGTAATATTTCTTAATTAACAAGTATATAATCACTTAATAAACAACTTGACTATCTGCCTAATTACTATCTTTAGATCCAAAAAGAAATTCTGATTTTTCATATAATACAAGTCATACTTCAACTTCTCCTCTGGTTGTAATCCTGTAATATCATGAACTTGTGCATAACCTGTAAGACCTGGTTTAATAAATACTCTTTGTGGCCATGATTTTATTTTCTCACTAAATTTTTTATTAAAAACAGGTCTCTCTGGTCTTGGACCAACTACACTCATATCCCCAATCAAGATATTCCAAAGTTGTGGAATCTCATCTAGATGAAATCTTCTTAAACTTCTACCAACTTTTGTAACCCTAACATCATTTTTATTATCTGTAATCACTGGGCCTGATTTTTCTGCACTAATCTTCATTGTACGAAACTTATACAACACAAAAGATCTATTAAACAAGGATGTACGTGTTTGCTTATAGATTATACTTCCTTTTGAGTCCAAAACAATCAAAAAAGGCAACACTACCCAAAAAGGAGAAGTTACAATAAAACCAAACAAAGCAAAACCAATATCAAATAACCTCTTCACAACTTTCTCAAAT
>CAZKVI010000016.1:0-34982 GCA_964556185.1 uncultured Methanosarcinales archaeon | reverse complement strand
CGCTGGTGTTACCGCGGCGGCTGGCACCAGTCTTTCCCACCACTTATTCGCCAAGTTATTTACACTTGGCAAAAGCCTATACAATGTATAAGCACTCGGGATCCCCTTATCGCACTTTCGTGCATTGTAAAGGTTTCGCGCCTGCTGCACCCCGTAGGGCTAGGGCAAGTATCTCAGTGCCCTTCTCGAGGCTTCCTCTCTCAAGGCCCCTACCGATCGATGGCTTGGTGGGCCTTTACCCCACCAACGACCTAATCGGGCGCCGACCTATCTTTTGGCCTTACGTTTCAGAGAAATATCATTCCAGAAAAAATCTCATATTCGGATTTACCCTCAGTTTCCCAAAGCTATTCCGAACCAAAAGGAAAGTTATCGACGTGTTACTGAGCATTCTGCCGGTGACCGAAGTCCCCTTGACTTGCATGGCTTAGTCGTATCCCGAAAGCAGCAATCTCCCGCAGGATCAACGGGTATTGGAATTGGTTTATTTGGTTTTTACACACTATTTCAGGTTATTAATACTCTTCTTCATACTTAACCCTATAGTTAAGCATACACATTTGGTATCTAAGTACCGGAGAAGTATTTATCACCGGAATCGGAGATGATTTTGCCAAAAATTGGCACAAGAGTTTTTCGGAGACGCCGGTTGTTTATAAATGTTACGTATATTAGTCCAAAAATTTTATATACAAATGAACTTAGATTAATGATGGGTGATGAAAATAAAGAAACCAATACTTGCTTTTATATTAGGAGCTTTGTTTTTGATATCATTAGTTTCATCTTTTTCCCCTTTCCCATTTAGGTTTTATTCTTTCTTAGGTTGTTTAATCCTATTCTTTGGATTAATTTTAGAAATAATAGCATTAAGGAAAGCAAATAATCCAAAACAAGCAAAGATATTTACAATTATAGCTATTGTGTTAGGTATATTTGGTACTTTATCTATGTTGTTCCCATTTTTGTTTATGGTATTGATAATCTCCGATGCAGTTATTAATGGTAATGTTATAACTTAATTCTTTTTTCTTTTTATCACTTCTATATTTTTATTGGAAAAAGTATATAAAATCAGGAAAATTTGGGGTTTTAATGAAAATTTTGATGATAACTCCAAAGAAATTTCCTTTTGTTTGTGGAAATAGTGTTGATGTTAATAGAATTTCTAATGGATTAAAGGAGAAAGGGCTTGAAGTTACGGTTGTTACGCCAGATGAGGTAGATATTGATGAAATTGGTGAAGGGTTTGATCTAGTGCACATGTTTCATGCATATAAATCTAGAATTGGTAAGGAGATTGCATCTAAATTAAGGATTCCTTATGTTGTTACAATGACTGGGACTGATTTTAATGTTGATTTGTGTGGAGATAGGAAAGATATTGTTTTGGATGTAATTAATAATGCAAATTATTTGACTTTTATTTCTCCTGCTGCAGAACTTAAGGTGACAAATCAAATTACAGTTGTTCCAAAGAAGTTGATAATGCGAGGGAAATTAATTATTAGTGGAATTGATAGGGTTGGTTTTTTTAGAGAAAGGTTTGATTTAGTGGATGAAGATTTTGTGTTTTTAGTTAATGCAGTTATTAGGCCAATAAAAAATATCCTTTCTGTAATTGAACCATTAGAAAAATTACACAATGAATTTCCAAATGTAAGACTTTTGTTTGTTGGAGAAGCACATCCAGAAGAAAAAACAAATTATTTTGATAAGTTTAAGAAAGCTATTGTTGGTAAATCTTGGATAAAATATGTTGGAGGTGTTTCTTTTGAAGATATTGGTGGTTTATATGGTGCTGTTGATGTTATTATTAATTCTTCTTTGTCAGAAGCAAGTCCTGTTGTAATTGAAGAAGCATTAACAATGGGAAAACCAGTTCTTGTTTCTAATATTGAAGGAAATAAAGCAATAGTTGAAGATAAAGTTAATGCTTTGGTTTATGATAATAGTAATGAGTTTTATGAATTAGCGAAATTGCTTTATGTTGATGAAGAGTTGAAAGAGAAACTTTCTGCTGGTGCATTGGCTAGAGTTTGTAATGAGAATGAAATTGAAGATTATATTGGTGTTTATGAATCTGTAATGAGTTAAAGAATTAAACTTTCACTTGTCATTTCTTTTGGTTTTTTTAAGTCAAGAAGTTCAAGAACTGTAGCAGTAATATCAACTAAACCTCCACCTGATTTAAGTTTATTTTTCTTTAATCTTGGATCATTTGATATTAATGTGAATTGTGTTGGGTTTAATGAGTGGGCAGGTCTTGGTTCGTTGTTTTCATAACACATTTCCTCAGCATTTCCATGGTCTGCTGTTAATAGAACTACTCCATCAAATTTTAAAACCTCGTCGACAATTCTTCCCACACATTCGTCAACTACTGCACATGCTTGCATTACTGCTTCAAAAACCCCAGAATGACCTACTAAGTCTGGGTTTGCGAAATTTAAGAGAATAAAATCATATCTTTCTATTTGCAGTAATAGTTTTTCAGTTACTTCATATGCACACATTTCTGGTTGTAAATCATAACTTTTTACTTTTGGAGATGGTACAAGCATTCTTTCTTCATTTTCAAATGGCTCTTCTTTCTGAGAATTAAAAAAGAAAGTTACATGAGCATATTTTTCTGTTTCTGCGATACGTAATTGTTTTAATCCTGCATTAGATATTACTTTTCCAAGATTGTTTTCTACTTTTTCTTGCATAAATGCTACTGGCAGATTAAATTCTTCATCATATTTGGTTAAACATACAAAATGAATTTTTGGCGCATCTAACTCCATAGGGCAATATCTTAATTGATTAAACATTGCTGTTAATTGTCTAGCTCTGTCTGTTCTAAAATTAAAAAAGATTAATGAATCACCATCTTTTACAGTTTTTGATCTATTTAAGATGATTGGGCTAATGTAATAATCAGTAGCATCTCCTCTTTCATATGCTTCTAAAATAGCAGACTCTGCTGAAGAAGATACAAAACCTTTTCCGTGTACCATTAAGTTAAATGCTTTAACTGTTCTATCCCAGTTTTGGTCTCTATCCATTCCATAATATCTACCATTTAATGAGACAATTTCTCCAACACCTATTTTTTTTGCTTTTTCATTAAATTCTTGTATAAATTTTAGTGCTGATCTTTCAGGTACGTCTCTGCCGTCGAGAATTGCATGTACATAAACTTTTTCTAGTTTGTTTTGTTTTGCTGTCTCTAAGAGTTTGTATAAATGATTGATAGTGGAATGTACACCAGCATCAGAAAATAAACCAGTTAAATGGAGTGCAGAATTATTCTTTTTACAATGTTCTATTGCTTTTAATAATTCTTTATTTTTGAAAAAACTTTTATCACGAATTGCTCTATTAATTAATTCATAAGGTTGCCAAACTAGTTTTCCTGCTCCAATAGTTAGATGGCCAACTTCACTTCCACCCATTACTCCTGCTGGTAAACCAACAGCATTACCGCATGTTTTTAGTAATGTAGTGGGGTATTCTTTAATGTATTTATCATGATTTGGGGTGTTTGCTTGAGCTATAGCATTACCTTTATTTTTCTCAGAGTAACCCCATCCATCTCGGATAATTAAAACAACTGGTTTGTGTTTCATAATTCTTTAACCTCAACCTCTAAAATTCTTACCTAAATATTTTGCATTATTTCCTAGTTCTTCTTCAATTCTTAAGAGTTGGTTGTATTTTGCATTTCTTTCAGATCTTGCAGGTGCACCAAACTTTGATTGGCCGGAACTTAGGCCTACAACAAGGTCTGCAATAAAATTATCTTCTGTTTCACCACTTCTATGGCTGACTACAACATTCCAATTATTTTTAGTGGCTAGTGTTGCAGCATTAATTGCTTCTGTTACTGATCCAATTTGATTTACTTTTAATAATAATGCATTACATGATTTCTCGTCAATAGCTTTTTGAATTCTTTTTGTGTTTGTGACTAATAAATCATCTCCAACAATCTGTATTTTATTGCCTAGGCTAGATGTCATTGCATTCCAGCCTTGCCAGTCATCTTCTGCATGTCCATCTTCAATAGAAACAATTGGGTATGTGTTTGCTAGATCTGCATAATAATCAACTAGTTCTTCTGGACTGTATTTATTTTCTCCAACTGTATAAGTTCCATCTTTGAAAAATTCAGATGAAGCTGAGTCAAGTGCAAAAACTAATTTGCCAGAGTGACCAGCATTGTCAATTGCTTTTGTAATTAAGTCTAATCTTTCTTGGACAGACTTTAATGGTGGGACAAATCCACCTTCATCACCAATTTGTGTAGAAGTTCCACCAAATTTTGCTTTGATTAATTTTTTTAAGTGATGGTAAGTTTCTGCACCCATTCTTAATCCTTCTGAGAATGATTCTGCACCAGTTGGCATAACCATATGTTCTTGAATATCATTTTCTTGACCAGCATGTGCACCACCATTAATAACATTCATTTGCGGTACAGGTAAGGTATTTCCTGACTTGTTTGATAGTTTTGCTAAGTAAGTGTAGAGTGGTGTTTGTGATAATTGAGCTCCTGCTTTTGCACAAGCCATTGAAACTGATAAGATTGCATTTGCTCCTAAGTTTGTTTTGTTTTCTGTTCCATCTAATTCAAGCATTGTGTTGTCTAATTCTGTTTGTTGAGTTACATCCATGCCTGTTAGTTTTGGTGCGATTATATTGTTTACATTAGAAACTGCTTTTAAAACACCTTTTCCAAGGAATCTATCTTCTTTATCTCTTAATTCCAGAGCTTCGTGAGTTCCTGTAGATGCTCCACTAGGCACAATTGCTCTGAATTTCTGATTATTTACAAATACTTCTGCTTCAACAGTAGGATTACCTCTACTGTCTAAAACTTCTCTTGCAAAAACTTTCTCAATATTAGCCACAAATCATCACCCCGATTTTGATATGAATGGAGGAGTATATAAGATTTAAATGGTTTTTGCTTTGGATTAAGAAGTACTTAGAGATATCTTGGGACTTTTTTGCAATAATCTCTGTATTCTTTGCCAAATCTTTTCCTTAGAAATCTTTCTTCAGCTAGAGTGACTTTATTGTGTGTGTAGATTGTAATTACTGAAAAAACTAAGAATAATGGGTTTAATGTATACAATATTGCTATTATCGATGTTAAGTATACTCCAAAATACATAGGATTCCTACTTATTTTGTATATTCCTTTTGTTCTTAGTTTTGTTTTTTCTTTTGGAAGTCCAGTCCTCAAGGTGTCTTTAAAATTAATAAAACTCACTAAGAATAATATGAACACTATTAAGCTTAGTATTATTACAATTGGGTTTAGGAATGATTGATATGTAAAAAACCACCTTAAATTTACATTAGCTGCTTGAAGGATTATACCAGCAAATGCAAAAACTATTGTACCTTTGCCCAATGCAAATAGGAATGGGTGAATTGGTGAATGTCCTACAAAATCTATTTTCTTTTTCTTTAATTTAATTAGTATCCAAATAATGATTATTCCCATTAAAATATATTCAGCTAAGATTATTTTTGATGTTATATTTAGATTTTCTATCACTTTTTACTCCTGTAGCCAACCCTACTATATTTCTTGCATTTTTTGCAGTAATAAGAAATAGTTTTGCCTGTTAATCTTATGATACTATTGGCTCCAGGCATCAAATATGTATAACAGTGTTTGCAATATTGCCTTTTTAATCTTGAGGGCATTTTTATTTTATATTTCATAGCTATTTTTCTGGCTAATTCTACATATCTATCTGAGAGTTTTGGATCTTTAGAGAATTGTTCTTCTGCTTGTTCAAATAGTATTTCTATTCTTTCTAAAGCAGTCTTTTTTTGGCCTGGTGCTTTTTGTTTATGTTTTCTTTTCATAATCATATGGTTGTACTAATCTTATATAAATTTATGTTTGAAGTAGAAAAATTAATAAAAACCCCTATATTCTTGTTTATTATGGGAGTTTTAGACTTTTTCAAAGGACTATTTGCAAAAGAAGTACCTATTGAGATAGAGGAAAAAGACCTTTCTTTAGAAGCAATTCCAGGATTTCTTGATGAGAAATTTACTCAACAAAAGGCTACTCAAGATAGAATTGTAGAGTTACATAGAAATATTAGAGTTGTCATTGATGAGACTAGAGATAATCTTGATGCATTAAAGATAGCAAAACTAAGAAATCCAAATATTGGAGTTAAAGCTAAGCAAATTATGGAAGGAAATAGAGACTCATTTATTAGAAGAACTCAATTATTTTTAGATTACTTAAAACATGATCCAAAAGAACCAAGTTATGAAAATACACAAGAGTTATGTGAGTCTTTTGATGAGGAAGTTGAGAATTATAATAAATCGACTGCAAAGGGTTTTTATGTAATGCAGCAATTTTTTGCAAATGAATCAAGAGCAGTAGCATTAAATATTAAAGATTTAGAGAAAAATGTAATGCAACTTAATACAATAGTTGCTCAGCAAGATCTTGAGTCTAAGGAAAAATGTGTTTCTCTTTTAGAAGAATTAAAACATAGAATACAACGAGAGCAGAAGTTTGGATTAGAGCAAGAAACATTAAAACATGAAAAAGAGAAATTCCAAAAGGCAATTGATAATTATATAAGAAAAAGAGATAAGTTAAAGAAAAGTCCTGGTTATGCTCAATTCGAGAAGTTACAGACAGAGAAAGAAGAATTGGTAAAAGATATTAAAGAAAAAGAGAATTATATTTTACTACAGTTTTCTCCTTTAAAACATGCTTTTAAGAAATTTTCTAGAATGAGTGTTGATGAACTTTTTGTAGAACAATATTCAGAAGATGCATTAAAGGCTTTTTTACATGATAAAGATATGAAGATTGTTGGTGTTTTGGCAAACATGAGAAAAGCTTTGATTGATGAGTCTCTGCAATTGAAAGTAGAGAAAAAACAAAAAGCTTTGGATGCTTTTGATAAATTAACACCTGAATTCTTTTCTCAGTGGAAATTAGGTTATGATACAATTAGAGATAAGAGGTTGTCTAAGGAAAGGTTGCTTAGATCAAATACAGTAATGCAAGAATATAATGAATTACAATATAGGGTTGAACATTATCAACAAAAATCTGAAAAATGCGATGAAAAGATTGCAAAATTTGAGAAAGATAAAGAGAAGTTGGGAATTTCTGATTTACAAAAAGATTTAGAGAAGCAGTTGCGAAATTGCACAAATGTAATTGTTAATGTTAAGCTTTGAAGTAGAAAACTAACCAGAGCATTAATCCAATAATTAAGAACCAGATGTTGTTATAAAATAATTCTTTTTTCATCTTGATTTTTGATTTTTTGAACTTTTCTTTCTTTTCGTATTTAGCTAGGTTTATTGGTGCAATTATAAAACTCCAAAAGAAAATTAAGAATGATTCAATTAACATAAACTGTTGGTTTGATTGTGATAAGTATAATGCAATTGGTGAAGCAAAGTAAAGATACTTTGTGTAATTTTGAAAAGATAGTAGGAATCCAACTATTATGAATAAGATGATTGTGTAGATGAAGTTTAATTGAGTAAAATACACAATTGCGATTAAAATTAATGCAATGATTATTTTCTGAGTTAAGATAAAGTATTTTTTTAATGGTTTTAATTCCTCTGGTACGAAAAAGGATGTGATTGCACCTATAAAAATACCTAGAAAACAGATTAGTAAGATTATTGGGTAAATATCCATGTGTGTGTTGTTTGGATTCAGTTATATAAAGTTTATGATATTATGTATTTTTTGATAAATTTTAAATATTTGATAGTTTTAGTGATTGATATGAGTGATGAACACGAGTTTGAGGAATTTGCTGATATGGCTATTGATGAGTTAAAGGAGTTTGTTCATACAGAACAACAATTTGTTCATCAAGAACATAAGCTTATAGATTGCATACAAGGAATGCATAATGTATTAGCACATATAGATGAAAGAATTTCTCCTGAAATGACTCATTTACATAAGCTTTATCATGAGATTACTGCAAAGTTTCTAGAAATAGAGAAATTTGTTGAATCTGATACTGTACTTCATTTAAGGTTTGCAAAAGAAGAAACAAAATTATTATCTAAGTTAGCTGCTGATGTAAAACATAGGGATTGGAGGGCAGTGAAAGGAGAAATTCAAGATGAGGAGACAGTAGAACACAGTCTTTTAAGAGCAGAAGCTCGTGAATTGAAAGAATTACATAAACATTTCCTTGAATTAATGCGAATGATGGAAAAAAGTAATGTGTTGAAGGTTTTAGATCGAGATTTAACTCAACCAGAACAAAAAGAACAATTTGCAAAACAAGAAGAATACTATTTTCTACAATTTTATAAGTTTGCAAGAGCTTATGAACAAATATTTAGACATTTATTTGAAAAAGAAAGACGTTTGCTTGCGAAATTGGAAGGAGCAGGTAAATAATCATTTCTTGTAGATGGCTGCGCCAATTGCAGTTGCGATTCCTGCGTATTTCGGAATAATGAATTTAGTTTTGTAGATTTTAGCTACTTTTTTCATTGTTGTGATTACTGGTTTTATTTCTGTGAGTTTTCCTGTAAGGATAATATGTTTTTGTTTTGTGGCCTTGGAGGCGAAGATAAGTAGCATTGCTATTGATTGGCCAACCATTGAACAGACTGCTAGTGTTTTGTCTGCGTTTTTGTTTGTTTTACTTTGTTTTTTGTCTATTAGTTTACCAAAGTTTGAAGCAGTTGAGTTTGCAGGTACTTTACCAATCCCAGAACCAATAATATCTTTGACAGTTATGTCTATGTTGTCTAGGTTTCCATATTTTGCAAGTGTTTCAATATCTTTAATGAGTTTAGTGTTGCATAAGAGTTTGTTTAAGCCAAGAACAGTTCCTCCACCAATTCCAGAGCCACCTAAATGCTCAATCTTTTTATTATTTACATTAACAATACATGTTCCTGTGCCAAGACTAGCAACTAAGCACTTCTTTTTTTTAGCAAGAAAAGAACCTCCGGTACCAATTGCTTTTATTTCATCAATATGTTTGTATTTTTTTAATAAAGAACTTTTCCCACCTGTTACAAAAATGCCGCCATGGACTTGTTCTCTGTAAAAACCTAGTTTTCTGATTAAAGTTTCTACACCATATTTCTTTTTTGCAGAGAAACTAATACCTTTGACTACTCCTTTTTTGTTTATAGCAACAATATCTGTTGTAGTTGCACC
Source organism: uncultured Methanosarcinales archaeon (assembly GCA_964556185.1). Taxonomy (GTDB): domain Archaea; phylum Nanobdellota; class Nanobdellia; order Woesearchaeales; family DSVV01; genus CAZKVI01. The sequence goes on along the minus strand of CAZKVI010000016.1, from coordinate 25,786 downwards.
AAAATCAATACCAATTTTCATTTATTGTTCCTCTAATCTTTGAAATATCTGTTTTGCGATATCTAATTTGCTTGTTTTGCTTATTTTTTCAATATTATTCTTAGTTATGAACATAACTTCGCTTTCATCTGCGTTTAGAGCTTCTGATGTATTTGCGACAATAAGATCTAAATTCTTATTTTCTAGTTTTGCTTTTGCATTTTCTTCAATATTGTTTGTTTCTAATGCAAAACCAACTAATTTTTGTTCAGGTTTCTTAATTTTGCCTAGTTCTAACAAGATGTCTTTGTTTTTTTCTAAATTTAAAGTTAGTGTGTCTGTTTTCTTGATTTTCTCGTCGACAAATTGTGGTTTAAAGTCAGCGACAGCTGCAGCTGAAATAATGATATCTTGCTCACTTGAGATTTTTATTACTTCATTATGCATTTCTTCTGCTGTTTTTACATCAATTGTATTTACATTTCTCATTAAAGTTGATATGTTTGTAGGACCAGATATTAAAGTTACATTTGCTCCATAATGTCCTGCAATTTTTGCTAAGGCATAACCCATTTTTCCAGAGCTTTTGTTTGAAATGTATCTTACTGGATCAACTTTTTCAATTGTTGGACCAGCAGTGATTAGGATCTTTTTGTTAGCTAGATTTTTTTGTGAGAAGAAGAGTTCAACTTCTTCAACTATTGTTTCAATTTTTGCTAATCTGCCTTTGCCTTCTACTCCACAAGCTAATTTTCCATATTCTGGTTCAATAAAATAATATCCTTTGTTTTTTAGTTGTTGAACATTATTTTTTACTATTTCATTTGCCCAGATTTTGCAATTCATTGCAGGTGCTAAAACTACTGGGGCATTTGTACTCATGATTGATGTAGAAACCAATTCATCTGCAATTCCATTTGCTATTTTTCCAATTGTGTTTGCAGTAGCAGGAGCAATTAAGAATAAGTCACCTCTATCTGAAATACTTGTATGGGGTGTTTGTTTTCTTTCAAGGTAATCTTTGTATGTTTTATTTGGATTGAAAAGTTCATCTCTAACTGGACATAATTGTTTGAATTCTTCAATATCTATTAGTTTTTTGCCGTTTTTAGTTATTAGAACTTCTACATTTGCTCCTTTTTGTTTGAGAAGTTTAATTACTTCAGTTATCTTAAAAGCAGCAATACTGCCTGTTATACATATTACTATTGTTTTCCCTTGCATAAGAATTGGTAATGAATATTGGTATATAAATTTGATTAATAACAATACTGCGCTCCGTTCTAATTTTTATTATTTGAGTTAGCCTAGGATCGTGTATTTTTAAGAGAAATCATGGACTGCGCTTGGCAGTATTGTTATAATTAATTAATACTCATCAGTTTCCCAGAATTTGCCCGCGTTGATTAATTCCCATTCTTTATTTACAACTTCTTGGACATGTTTGGTCATTTGTGGTGTTAAATGTTTGAATCTGCCTTGTAATTTTAGTGCTTCTTCTACTGGTTTCATTTGTGGTTTTATATTCACATTAATTTGTTTGTTTTCAATCTCATAGACTGGCCACATGCCTGTATCAACCATTAATTTAGAAACTTTCTTCATTTCATTGGATTTTACTAACCAGCCAGGCTCGCAAGCACATAATAAATCAATGAATTTGAAACCTTTAATTTTAGAAGCTTTAATGACTTTATCAATAAAGTCATTTGGATAACCTGTTGAGGCAGTGGCTGCATATGAAATACCATGCATTGCCATGATTTTTGCCATATTTTTTCTTGGTATAACATTTCCGAATTTGTTGGCTTTTCCTACTGGGGATGTTTTTGTTCTTGCATATTCTTGTGTTGCTGCACTTGTTTGATGTCCTGTATTTGCATAGTTAAAATTATTGTAACAGATGTATAAAATATTGTCATTTCTATAAGCCGCTCCTGATAATGAACCAAAGCCAATTTCATAAGTTGAACCATCGCCAATATAACATACAACTGTGATATCTTTTTTACCTAATGCTTCCAATGCTTTTACAACCCCTGTTGCAGTTGGGGCACCATTTTCAATTGCATTAAATAACCAAGGTGTTTTATAACAAGTAAATGGATGAACTGCTGTTAAAGTCATACAACCAGATGCATTAACAATTATCATTTTTTTACCTAGTGCCATTTGTAATAATCTAAGCCCATAAACAGGTTGGCAACCAGTGCAAGCAAATGTTCCACCAGTCATGTATTCTTTTTGTTTAGCGAGTTCTTTTACATTAACCATTTTCTATTCTCTTTTCCTTTTTTTAATTCATCAAATATTTCAATAAATTCTTTGTCTTGGACAGGTTTTCCACCAAGTCCAGCAATATAATTTGAAACTTTCACATTTAAACCAAAGATTGCAGATTTAATTTCTGGAAAGAGTATTCCAGATAATCCTGGAGCAATATTTTGATCAACAACACCAATATGTTTTGCATTTTTTAACATTTTTTTTAATAATTCTTCATTTAATGGCCTGAGTACTCTTACTCTTAGTAATCCTACTTTTCTTCCTTGTTTTCTCAGTTTGTCGACAGCACTTTTTGCAATTGTTGTGTTTGCTCCAAGCATAACAATAACTTCTTCTGCACCTTTTAATTTATAATCTTCAAAAAAGTCATATTTTCTTCCTGTTAACTTTCCCCATTGTTTGTGTGCTTTGTCAATATATTTAGTAGAGTCCATCATTGCTTTGTGAACTTGTGCTCTAAAACCCATGTAACCATCTAGAGAAGGTATTGCTAATGTTTTTGGATTGTTGATGTCTAGTTTTACATCTAATTCTTGTTTTGGAATAAATTTGTCAACTACTTTTTGATTAGGGATTGCAACTTCTTCTCGAGTAAAAGAATGTACAAATCCATCCATATTTACAAAGACTGGGAGAAGTACTTTATTATTTTCAGATATTTTGTAACCCATTATTACAGAATCAAGGACTTCTTGGTTTGTTTCACAAATAATCATTATCCAACCAGCATCTCTCATTGCAAACATGTCATTTAAATCACACCATAATGAAATTGGTGCTGATAATGCTCTAGAAACATTTACAAAAACCATTGGAAGTCTTGTACCAGAGACATTTACTAATACTTCATGCATTAATAATAATCCTTGAGAAGATGAAGCAGTAAAAGTTCTTGCTCCTGTTGCTGCAGAACCTAATGCAGCGCTCATAACAGAATGTTCACTATCAACTTGTTGAAATATTCCTTTGAAATCTCCATCTGCTTTCCATTTGGCAATTGTTTCAATAATTTCAGTTTGTGGAGTAATTGGATAACTTGGTATGTAGTCTACTTTGGCAAGCCTAGCACCCCAAGCAGCACACTGGTTTCCGTCGAGGATATCGATGTTTTTCTTTTTTGCCATTTTATTTAGTCTTTTCTTGTTTTATTTTCTTTATTTCTTGTTTTTCTTAGGTTTGCTCTTTTTATGATCATCTCTAACCATTTCTATGCATTTAACAGGACAATGTTCTGCACAAATACCACAACCTTTACAATTCTTTTCTCTAAGGACTGGTTGACCTTGTTTATTTACTTCATAAGCAAAATCAGGGCAACTAAACCAACAATTTAAGCATTTAATACATTTTGAATAATCAATAACAGGCTTGTACATTCTCCAAGTGCCCATATCTTTTTCTACTTTTCCAGCTACACCAAATGGAATACCATCTTTGTCTTTGTTTTTGATCTTTTTTTCGTCTAATAACATTTTACTTTCCCATAACATTTTTTTGCTGCATTAATATTTTTCTTTATGATTTCTTTGTTTTTATGTGAAAATTCAATTTCAACTGCTTTTTTCAATTCATTAATACCAAATATTTTTGAGACTTTTGCAAAAGCACCAAGCATTGCAATGTTTGGGATATTGACCTTGGTTTCTTTTAAGCAGATATCTGTTGCATTAACACAATATTCTCCTTTGGTAGGTTCTTGAGTGTTAATTATTACTTTTGTGGATTTTTTCGCTCCTTGTAGTACAACATCATGATCAATACTTTCATCTAAGTTTATTATAAAATCTGGTTCAAAGATATAACCACGGGTGTTGATCTTTTTTTTATCTAATCTAACAAAAGAAGTAACAGGTGCACCTCTTCTTTCAGCCCCATATAATGCAAAATCTTGGGTTACATAGCCTTTTAAAAAAGCAGCCCTAGCTATTAACATAGCAGACTTCTTAACACCTTGGCCTCCCCTTCCATGGATTCTAATTTCGATCATATATGGTTTTTCTAGATATTAGTATTTATAATGTTTGTGGCTATAAGTTGTATCTTTCCTACAGAAAATTTTTATATTATCAATATATGGATAATATTTAGCTAGATAAAAGTCTAGTTTTTGGAAAAAGAGGTAAAATGGAACGCTATACAAAATCTTTTGATGGCATTAGGATATATTATAGATTTAATAATGAATCTAATAATAAACCTGTCCTTGTTTTCTTACATGGGATCGGTGGCAATTGGACAGTTTGGAAAGAAGAAATAACTTTTTTCCATAGGATGGGTTATTCTACAATGACCTTTGATTTGAGAGGGCACGGTTTATCAGAAGTACCATTAGAAGAGAAATCATATAATTTTACTAATTTTACAAAAGATCTTAAGTATATCTTAGATAAAGAGAACATAAAAAATTTTATTTTAATTGGTCATAGTTTAGGTGGAGGGATAGCAATAAATTATTGTGGTCTTTGCCCTAAACAACAACCCCTTGCAGTAATATTGGTTGAGGCTGCACATAGATATCCATTTGAGCATGGTAGGGAATTTCATGTAAATCATTGGGTTTCTTCTTTTTTAAGATTTATAGCAGAGCATGAACACTTTAGAAAACATCATTTCCCACATATGAAAGAGATTGATTTTACAAAACATTATGAAAAAAGTGAGTTTTCTGTTTTTTGGAGAGCAATACATGTAACACCGTTAAAGAGTATTATTGCAACAATTGATGCAGTTCAAGCTTATTCCTTTAATCATCTTCAACAAACTGAAGAATTATTGAAGAGTTTGGATTTACCTGTGTTAATAATAGCAGGAAGTGAAGATTCAGTAATTCCAGTAGAATTTGCAGAAGAATTATATCATTTGATAAAAAGATCTAAATTAAAAGTGCTTATGGGTGCCTACCATAGGGTCCCTTTGCAAGAGCCAGAGGAATTATCAATGGCAATCCATGAGTTCTTAACTTCATTAGAGAAAAATCATCATTATAAAAAGAAAGTCAAAAAAAATAGTAATTTAGAGAAGTCAGGTGTTGAAGTCGAGATAGATAAATTAAAAGTTCAATTGAAAGAGATTAAACAAATTTTACGAAGAAAACAGAAGAAGAAAAAAGTTGAATCAAAGAAGACAAAGTCAAAAAAGAAATATACTAAAAGTCAATTAGTTCCAAAAACTAATTGACTTTGGTATATACCAACGAAAAATGAAAGTTAGAAATTTCATTTTTCGTTTAGTATAGAAAAAGAGGTGAGGGTTTTGTGGGCAAGGTTTTTGTCTAAGTTTGTACCAGTAAATGTTTTTGAAAAGCTTATAGCTTATCATTCATCAGATGTAAGTAGTTTTAAGGGTGTTTTTCTTAGTACACATCCTGGTTTTTTAGAAGAAATGGGTAAGAAAAAAGTAGTTCACGCATTCAAAAGAGTAGCGTCTGAGGTTCCTTGTTATAAACGATTTTTGAAGAAGCATAAAATTGATGTTAGTTCTGTTAATAATTATAAAGACTTTTTGAATCTTGTTCCTGAAGTGAATAAACAAAATTATGTAAAAAAAGCAAAGAAAATTAGTGATCTATGTGTTAATGGAAGTGTTGCTGATAGCGGAATGTTGGTTAGAAGTTCTGGTTATAGTGGGAAATCCTCAACTTGGGCAAAATCTAGAAAAGAACAACACGGATCTAGGAATTTTGCAACACTTGGTTTGGATTTGTTGTATAATACAACAAAAAAGAAAACTTTGTTAATTGATTCATTTGCTTTGGGTTCTTGGGTTAGTGGTATTGATCTTCTTTTGGTTGCAAATGCAGAATGTACAGTTGTTGCACCTGGTGCAGATATTGATGAAACATTGAGTATTTTTAATGATTTGAATAAAGAGTATAATCAATTTATAATTGCAGGAACTCCACACTTTATTAAGTACTTAGCAGAGGAAGCAATTAAGAAAAAAATTAATTTTAAGAAACACAAAGTTCATTTCTTGATTGGCGGAGAATACTTTACAGAAGAATGGAGGAATTATGTTAACAATTTAGTTGGAACAACTACTAAAATTGATAATAATGGGCATATTTTTTCTGGTTATGGTGCTTCTGAATTAGGAATTACTGGGGTGAATGAAACAAAAGAATCTTCATACTTACGTCATCTGTGTTTGAAGAATAAAAAATTACGAAGAGCATTATTTGGAAAATTTGAGAATGTATTGCCAATATTATTTCAATATGATCCAACAAAATATCATATTATTGTAAATAAAAAAGATGAACTTGTTTTTACTATGTGTGATTCTCATGCACTAATGCCCTTGGTGAAGTATAATATTAAAGATATTGGTGGTTTAATTAGTCATGATGAAATGCAACAAATTCTCGAGGAGAATGGAGTTAAATTAGATCTTAAGATTCCTCTTCCTTTTGTTTTTGTTGTCGGTAGAACAGGAGGAACTGTTAATTTTATTGGATCTCCAATTTATCCAAACTATATTTATGATGCAATGATTGGCCATAAAGAAATTAAATCTAAATTTACAGGCGCTTTTAGATTAAAAGCAATTACAGATAAGAAATATAATCCTATTTTAAGGATAGAAATACAATTAAAGAAGGGATTTAAGGTTAGTAGGTTAATGATTGGTAAGTTGGAGAAATTGTTTTATACTTATTTTGTAAATTTAGATAATGATTTTAGAACTAACTTTGAGTTATTGAAGAAAGAAACATCAAGAAATCCGATTAAGGTTTATCTTTATGAACATGATGAATATCCACATAAACATACTATAAAAGTGAGGCATGTTTGATGGTTGGAGTTAGTTTTATTGTTGGGATTCTTGTAATTGTTGTAGGTATTATTTATTTTTGCTATTGGTATTGGGAACATGTTTATTTTTTTAGAGATCCAGATCGTAAGGCCCCTAAAGGAAAGAATATACTTAGTGCAGCAGATGGAAGAGTAGTTTATGTAAAAAAAGTTAAGAATGATGTTGTTCCAATTGCTGTTAAAAGAAGGAAGAAGATTAAATTAAAAGAAATTCTTGAGACAGACTCATTCAAAGGAGATAAATATTTAGTTGGGGTTTTTATGACTCCATTTGATGTTCATGTTCAAAGAGCACCAATTTCTGGGACTGTGAAAAAGATTGCACATTATCAACATGAAAATAAAGTAATGACAATAACTTGGATACGGTGTTTGCTTAATTTAATGCCTCTGTATAATGGTGCGTCATATTTAATTGAGAATGAACGTAAGACAGTGCTTTTTGATGGAGATATTCCTGTTTATGTAACACAAATTGCAGATTTGGTTGTTGATAGGATAAAGTTGTGGATTTTTAAGGGGCAGGAAGTTGGTAAGGGTCAACGTTATGGTATGATTGAAATGGGTTCTCAAGTAGATATGGTTTTTCCATGTGAGAAAAATGTTAAGGTTGTTGTTAAACCTGGTCAGAAGGTTAAGGCAGGAGAAACTATAATTGCAAAATACTAAATTAAATCTTTTTCTCATAAACTCTATATTTCTTACAAAGTTTTCCTTTGTAATGTAATGCAAGTCTTTTAGATGGTTCATTGTTTTCTTCCACCCAAGAGTATTCTATTGTTTTGTAATCTTTGTTTTTTAGGTTTTTGAATAATTGATTCATCATTGCAGTTCCTATATGTTGTCCCGTGTGTTTTGGTAGAATACTTATTATTTCTAATTTTCCATCTTTTATTGTTTTTAATTGAAAATATAATTTTATTGTGTCTAGAATACCTATTTTCCCATGTAATCTTTTTGTTAGTTGGTTATAATTAGGTAGAGCAATAACAACACCAACTTTTTTGTTGTTCTTTTCTGCGAATAGAATTAAGTTTTTGTCAATAAAATGCATTAGGTCTTTTGACATGTAACTAAATTCCCTTAGTGAACTAGGAACGAATTGAAAATGATGTGATTCACTCATTCCTTTGTTGATTATATTATTAGCCTCTTTGATATCTTGTTTTAATCTTAATTTGTTTAATGGTTTTATTTTTATATTATTATTTTTCTTTTCTAATATTGAATCTTTTACTTTATTGATATCTATTTTATATGCAAATAAATCTACTTTCTTTTTGAATTTTAGTTTTTGCATTAATGTATTGTAATATCTGGGGTTATAGGTCATTAATGGTTCGGGGCTTAAATTAAAGCCATGGATTAAGAAACCAGTTTCTTTGCTGATTGTTCCATTAATTGGTCCTCTAATTATTTTTATTTTATTCTTTTTTAGCCATTCTGTTGTTTTATTGAATAATTGCTTTGCGATTTCTATATTGTTGAAGACTTCAAAGAAACCAAAATAACCAACTCTTTCTTTTGTATGTTTAATGTATTTTTTATCAATAAATGCCCCGATTCTTCCAACAATTTCTCCATCTTTATTTTTTGCAATGAATAATTTGCATTTTGCATGACTCCAATAAGGATTTTTTTTGTTGAAAAATCTTTGTTCTTCTCTAATTAAAGGTTCTACCCATATTTTATCTCTTTTGTAAATACATTCTGAGAATAAGAGAAATTCTTCTAATTCTTCATTTGTTTTGATTTCTTTGATAGAAATGTTAGTTTTCGTCATTATGTTGTGTCTAATTTCTATGTTTTTATATTTTCTTACATCTTTGGAATAAAAATAGTTATAAACTTGGATACATTACTTTGAGTAGGTTGTAAAAATGGTTGAGATAAGATATGATAAGGGTTCTAGAGTTGGTACAAATATCTGGCCTATTTTAGAACATTGGAAACAGAAGTATGGGGCTGATTCTGTTAGAGATGAATTGTTAGAGGGGATGGGTGATGAATTTATTAGAGTATGTTTAACACAACCTGATAAGTTTATTCCGTATGTTTGGCAAGGTTATAAACCCTTTGGAGAAGTCTTAGATCCACATAATGTTCAAACCCTTGTTTGGAGAACAGTTAGAAAAGGTAGAGAAGCAGGAATAATTAATCCAGCGAGAACTATGAAGGATATTGGAAGAAGATTTGCAGAATTATCTTCTGCAGATGTTGTTACACATAAGAAGATTCTAGCAAAAGTAGTTAGATCAAGAGTGTTGGTATTAGAAGAGATAGAAAAACATGGAGCAGATCATAATACTTTTTTAGATATATCAGCTCCTGTTGTTTCTCCAAGAATGGCTGAATTATATCTTGATTATATAGAAAGAGATACAGGAAATAGGCCATTAGGTATTGATCATTTAGCAGATCATTTTACAGTAGGATCAGTTCTTGCATCAGATGGATTATTGGGAGATGGTCTTTCTATGATGGCAGCAAGACAAAGAATTTTCCAAGGAGATATTGCTGATATTTTATTTAGTCATTTAATGTATACAGGAAGAAGAATTGATGATTTTAGTTTTGAAGATGATGGTTTGTATATAGGTGGGAGAAAAGTTGGTTCTTATGTTGATAGAGTTACTGGGGCTGGAGAAATTGATTTACCTAGGAAACCAACACAAGAAACACTTGATCAAATGTGCGCTTTGGAAAGAGGAAAGAATTATAAAATTCTTCTAACGAGACCAGATGAAAATTATCGAACAGTAATCATTAATGAAGGTGAGAGTATTGATGTAGATGGTGTTCGTCTTTTAGAAGAAAAGTGTATATATGGTGCAGAGAGATCTATAGTTGATCTAGCTCTTCCTAAGAGTACTTTGTTTTCTTTTTTACGGGCGCAATGGAGGAGAGTTAATTATGGTGTTGCTTATGGGGAGATGATGAGAAGAGATACAGAAATGAGAGAAACACTAGATGAATTAGCAGCAGCTTATGGACAACTTGAAGGAACTACGGTAAGGTTAGAAGAAGAAAAAATAAGAGCAGAATCAGCATCAGCATCAGCAATTGAATATGCTGAAAGAGAACAAGAAGCAGCAGCTTTAGCAGAAACAAGACTAAAAACAATAAGGGATTTATCTAGGCATACATCTCATGAAATAAGGAATTCATTGGTTCCAGCTTTGGAAGAAATTAGTAGAACATTGGGTGGTTTAGATTCTGTTTTAGCAAGAGTTGATGATAAAGCAAGAATTTATTTACAAAAAAAAGCAATAAATGGAGATGGGGTAGATCAAGGGGTTTTATCAGATTTAATTGAAAGAGAAAGAGGTTATTTATCAACAGTAATTGGTACAGATGATGAAATTGTTGCATTTCAAAATTATGAAGGAAGGGATGGAGTATTATTTGATGAGTTTGATTTTTCAGATATTTATTTAGCACTGCGTGAGGCACAGAGAGCATGCGCCCCTAGTTTGCAGAAGATCGATGATGAAATTACAGCTTTAATTTCAGGGTTAGGTGATGATGTTAGTAGAGCAGAAACTTCTGGAGATTATAGTAAGTTAGAGTTAAGTCAACGCATTGTTTTATTAAGTGAATTGAATTCTACAAGAAAAGAATTATCAGATACATTAACAAATGTATTAAGGTTACGTCGTGATCAAATTAAAAAAGCAATTGGTTATACAAATGTATTAAATGCTTTAGCAACAGATCCAGGAGTTTTAGAAGAATATCGACAGAGAGGAACATATGATTTATTAAAAGATTTAGTTGAACCGGGATTAACAGAGTTAAGAAGGGTTTATCAAGGAGTTCAAGTTTATACTGAAGGGATTTTACAAGATGATGTTCTTTCTTGTAATGGTCCATTCATGGTATCGGCATTGGAATCTACTACTTTAAATGCAGGTTATTATGTTGATCATAGAATGAGAACTGAGCCAAGTGATGATCATGGAATTTATATTTGGGTAGCAGATTCTGCTAAAGGTCAGACAGTTTATGTTGGAAATACAGGGGATCCAGTGTCTAATCCTGAAATAGTTTTTAAGGATGGAGTTTCAACAAAAGATGGGTCAGGAACAGATCTATATTTGACAAGGGAAAAATTAAGATTAACAGATTGTGATTTAGTCCTTGTTGATGCAGATGAAATTAATGAATTGGTTCAACAAAGCCCGTATGATGTACAGATGAATACAATTTTTGGTGTTAATCTTTTTAAATGACAATTGAAAGGAACATTTTCGAGTGGTAAACTTGAAAATATTTAAATAGAAGAACAGTTACACTTTTTACATAAGTAAATAAAAATAAAAGGGTGGTCAGATGTTTGATGGTACAAGAGTCGAAATAACTACAAATTATGATAGATTTAGATTAGGAATTCTAAAAGTAGGGCCAGGTACAGGCGTAGATGTATTGGTAGTTGATGATGAAGACAGTGTAGTGCAAACTACAGAAATGGCTTTAAATCATAGGGGCCATAATGTGGTTACTGCAACTAAAGCAGATAAAGCTATTGATGCATGCATAGCAGCTTTTACAGGGGGAAAGCCATTAGATGTGGTTTTCCAGGATATTAAATTAGAACAAGACGGAAAAGTAGGAAGAGATCCAACTGTTGTGGATGGTTTGCATTTAGCTGGTTTATATTCTGCTTTGTTTCCTGAGAGCAGTATTGTGCTTCAGACAGCATTTGGAAGAGAATATGTTCATAATCAATCAACATATGTTGAAGATACAGGAATAGTGGCTTTGCTTGAGAAAGGAGAAGATTTAATGGATTTAACAAGGCCAGCAATAATAAATGCAGTTGGTGGTTATCATAAACTTATGCGTGATTTAAGACAAGAACTTGAACATCGTTTTGAATATTTAATAAATCTTCGTACAGAATTTGGAAGAGTAGAAAGGGGTTTAGCTGAAGGATCTTTAGAGCAAAGAGCAGAAGAAGTGGATGATGATAGTCAAGCAAGTGCTGTAGTTGTTATAAAAGATGGGGCACTTCAAGATGAAGCGTTGTTAGATGCTTTGCGAAAACCTGTTGTAGAAATTGGAGATTATAATGGTTTAGAAATGAGTAAATTTGTTGAAGATGGTGGGTTATTTACAAAAATTGAAGCAATGATTAGAGATGTGGATATGAATAATACTGATTTGGGAAGAAAATTTGGTCATTTATCAACACAAATAACAGCGATTGATGATGCAGCAACAGAAGCAAGGAAGTATTGGAGACAGTTACAACATGAACTATCTCGAGAAACACCAATTGAGCAGAATATAAGGGAAGCTCTGGTTGGAGTAAGAACTGCTTTAGATACTTATTATGCAAGTAATGAATATGAACAACTTGCACGAGATCCAGAATTATTTTATTTAAGGGCAAGACCAGGCGCTGATCCTGCAGAAGCAGTTCCTTCAAATGCAATTACTCCTTTAAATTTAACATTATATCTTAATAGAAATCTTCCAGAGATGGTTAATTTAGAAATTGATTATCAAGGGGAAGATGGTGCTTTATATGATTCAAGGCAAGTCTGGAGACTTTCTAATGTAACTAATGTGTTAGCAAGAAGTTTATTTCAGGATGCTGTTGGTGGAATGGAGGAATTACCTGAGTCATTAGATATACATTTAGAGTTTTCACAAGATTGTGAAAGTCCTACTTCTGGAGATGTTAATCATTATAGCCGACTTAGATTATGGGTTGAAGCACCCGAAGACCATACAAGACATGAAAGATTATCAAGGGGAGGAACAGTGATGCCATTGGGAACTAAAGTAGCTAGAGCAATTTCTGATACAATTAGTCCAGATAGTACTGTTAAACATTATCTTAAAACTGGGAAAACAGAAGGCATGGGCGTGGAATTATATTTCCCACAAGGAACTTTTGATGCGCCAGAAGGAGCTGAATCTCCATATGAAAATCTTCCTAGGGAATAATTTCAATTTTTTCTTTTTATTTTTCAATTTCTTTTCTTATTAAACAATTATATTGTCAATTAATCTAACATTTCTAAAGAATACAGCTATTGCAATTACAATATTTCCATTATTTTTGTTTGTTTCATCAATTTTGTTTATTTTTTCTAGTGTTTCAGAATTTCTAATCTCAATATAGTCTATTTTAGTGTCTTCAATATTATCAATTATGTTCTTTATGTTTTCTTTTATTGTACTTGTATTGGTTTCTCCATTTTTTATTAATTCAGTAGCTGATAATAATGATTTGTATAAAACTATTGCATTATTTTTTTGTTTTTTTGTAAGCATCGCGTTTCTGCTAGACATTGCGATCCCACTAGGTTCTCTAATTAAAGGACACATTACAAATTCAATATTTTGATTGAGATCTTTTATCATTTGTTTTATAATTAAAGATTGTTGATAGTCTTTTTGACCAAAGTATGTTTTATTTGGTTGGATGATGTTGAATAATCTTGATACAATTGTTACAACACCTTTAAAATGGCCTGGACGAGCTTCTGCACATAAACCTTGCATGAATTTGTTAGTGTATTCTATTGGTTTTTGGCCATTTGGATACATCTCTTCATTGTTTGGATAGAAAAGGTAGCCAATATTTTTTTCCCCTGCGAGTTCTTGATCTTGTTTGAAGTTTCTTGGGTATTTTTCTAAATCTTCTTTGTTGTTGAATTGAGTTGGGTTTACATAAATTGAAAGTATTGTAATGTCGTTTTCTTCTCTAGCTTTCTCGACGAGAGAGAGGTGGGCTTTATGAAGATAACCCATTGTTGGAACAAAACCTATTGTTTTATTTTCTAATTTTAACTGAGAAATAATATTTTGCATTTCTTGGGTTGTTTTGATTATTTGCATTTTATTTTCTATAACCTTTGAAACTATGTTCTTCTGTTGGAAACTTGCCTTGTTTAACATCTTTATTGAATTCAATAATTGCTTTTTTTGTCTCTTCTCCTAGATTTGCATATCTTTTCACAAATTTTGGTTTAAAATCAGTAAACATACCAAGAAGATCTTGAATAACTAATACTTGACCATCGCAGTCTTTGCCAGCACCAATTCCAATTGTTGGGATAGCTATTGTTTCTGTTATTTTTTTTGCTAATTTGTTTGGTATGCACTCTAAAACTATTGCATAAACACCTGCTTTTTCTAATGTTTTTGCTTGTTCTAAGATTTTTTCAGCATCTTCATCTGTTTTTCCTTGAACTTTGAATGCTTCAGCTGTTTGTGGTAATAAACCAAGATGACCTAATACTGGAATTTCATTTGTTATTAGGGCTTTTACTACCTCTTCTTTGCAGCCTTCGATTTTTACAGAGTGTGCACCTGCTTGAATAAATCTTTTAGCATTTTCTATTGCATCTTCTTTGTTGTTGTATGTATTAATTGGCATATCGCCGACAATGTGTGTGTTTGTTGCTCCTTTGGCTACTGCTTTGCAATGTCTTTCAATAACTTCCATTGTAACAGATTTAGTGTCTTTTTCGCCATAAACAACCATACCAAGAGAATCCCCTACTAAAATAAAATCTACTAAATTATCCATTATTTTAGCTGTACAATAATCATAACAAGTTAGCATTACTATTTTTTCATTATTCTTCCATTCTAGACATTGTTCTTTAATATCCATTTTGCTTTAATCTTATTTTCCTTCTTTAACTTTAATTAATTCTGTAATTATTTTGTTCATTGGTGTTGGAATATTGTGTTTTTCACCAATTTTAATAATTGCTCCATTAATAAAATCAATTTCAGTCTTTCTATTTTTTTCTAAGTCTTGTAACATAGATGATTTATTCTCAGATTCTTTAATTAATTCTAAGATTGTGTTTAATACATCTTTTCTAAAGACAAATCCTTCTTTTTCTGCGCAAACCATGCATTCATCATATATTGCTTTTTCAATTTCTTTATATTCTGGTTTACATAATTCTTTGTTTTTTATTCTCATTAAGGCAGTTAATGGATTTACAATACTATTTATAATTGCTTTTCTCCAGACTTCTTTTTGCATATTTGTTTCGTAGACAGCAGGAATTTTGGTTTTATCAAAAATTTCAATAACTTTTTCATCGTCGATAAAGATTGGTTCTAATGAATCTAGAAATACAGAACCTGGTTCAACAAATGTTGCAGCAGAATTTGTAAGCCCTCTTATCACTTTATTTGGAATAATCTCTTTTACAATATTCTCGCTTCCTAAACCATTCTGAAGACATAAGATAATTGTGTCTTGTTTTAGTTTGTCTTTTATATTTTCAATAGTTTCTTTATTATCATATACTTTTGTGGTAAGGATAATTAATGTATTTTCAGTAACATCTTCTTGTTCAATAGTTTCTTTTGCTTTCATTTTGAAGGATTGTTCAGCTTTCCATTCAATGTTTAAACCATCTTGGTTTATTTTATTCACATGGGCAGATCTTCCAATTAATAGAACATCATATTCTCTACTTAGTAAAGCTCCGTAAACACTTCCAATAGCCCCTGCGCCTAGTATGATTATTTTCATTTTGCTTTTTTACAATAATCTAAAATAAATTCCATAACTTCATCATAAGAAGATTCAATAAAACTAATTGATCCAGCTACTCTATGTCCTCCACCAGATACATTTGCATAAGGAAACTTCTCTTTTATCTTTGCAATGATATCATTGACATCAAAGCTTTTAATTTCATTAGAACATCTGAAATTAGTGCTTGTTTTTGTTATTCCTAATGTTATTGCTTTCCCTCCTTTTTCTTTGTACTGTTCTTGCATAACTCCTGTAACTCTTCCTCTAGCAGGATAGCCGTTTCTTTTGCTTATCTTGTCTATTGGAACTTTTACAATTGTTTTGTCGTTTATTTCTTCTGTTTCTGTGTATTTTAGTGCAGATTCAAATACAGAATGCATTTTTTTATCGACTTCTTTTGTAAATAGATCTAGTAAGGTTTTCTGTTTTTCTTTGTCTGCTCCAAGAATATCATCTACGATATTTTTATCGTTAATAACACCTAATTTGAATGCTGCAAAGTCTATACATTTTGAAATATCTCTTAACTTTTTACTATCATGGCCTTTTTCATTTGCAATCTTTAAGTATTGTTGTGCTTCTGTGCTTTTTACTTTATCACCTGTAGCAGCTACAGCAGCAATGACTTCAAAGTCTTTTGTGATGTCTTTTTTATCTATTGTTAGTAAATTAGCTATTTCTGCACATAGCATTCCAGTACAAAAATCATAAGTGCTTTTTATATGATGTGGATTAAGTTGTAAATCTACTATTTCATCTATTTCTTTTGTAGTTGGGTGATGATCTATTACAAGTACTTTTGCACCATATGTTTTTACTAGTTTTATTGCTAAATAATCTTGCTCAGATGCACCATTGTCACAAACAATTATTAATGGTTTTTTACGAGTAAATCTTGAAGCACTTGACATAAAATTAGTTACATCTCTTAATGCATCTTGAATATCATACCAAGGCGTTTTGCAAGGCATTCTTGAATAATAATAGAATAAATCTCTTTCTTTGCTGTGTCTAGAGTATAGTAAAGGTATGATTGCTCTTTCTAGTGCAATTGCTGCGCTGTAACCATCTGTGTCTGCATCATGTCTAATGATTATCGGTTGTTTGTTTTCAATTGCATTTTTGATTAGTTTAACTGTTTGTTCTATTTTTGGTTTCATTGTTTCTAGGAGTTTACTTTTTATCATCATTTTCAAATACCATCCATTTTGCTTGTATGTTGTTTTCTTTTTTAAATTTGTCAAAAAGTTCTGAATATATTTCAGTAATGAAATCTTCTTTTGAAAAGCCTAGTTTATTTGCTGCATTGTTAATAGCTTCTTCAGGTCCTTCAATTTCAATAAATGAGCCAAGGTAAGGTAATGTATCAATTGTTATAATTAAATTATCTTTTTTAAAGTATTCTCTCATTTTTTCTTTGATAAATGATACTTTTATCCCTGCCTTGTTTAGAAAGTTGATGAAGTTTTCATAGTTGTTTATTTTTATTTCTGTTTCTTCACTTATTCTCTTATTTGAGTTGTTTTCTCTTGGTCCTTTGAAGCAAACAACTTCTTTATTTCTAATTCTTAATGTTTTATCAGCATTGATTAATCTTTTATCTTCAAAATCAAAATATTCATCTATTTCTTTTTCTGTTTTAATGAATTCAACATCTAGATTTAGAATTTTATCACGAATTTCTTTTATGTTTTCTATTTTTATCTTAATTTCAATTTCTTTCATTTTCTTATTTTATCTTTATTCTTAATACTTCCAAGAAGCATGTCCCCATGCTATTAATAAATCTACATCTTTTTCAATATCTTTTGGGAAATCACATGCACCAAAACAACTGCCTAACCAGATTGTAATTTCGGCATTTGTTTCTTTTTCTAAAGTTTGTTTTATTTCTTTGGATTTTGGTTTTAGGCCATCAGGTAATTGTAGAAGGACTTTCTTTGCTACAGAAGTCTTTGGACTTCTTACTTTCCTATCGAAAAGTTTTTCTTGTTTTATTTTTTCAATGGCTTTTTCAAGCTCTAGATTGTATTCAAATTCCATATGTATGTGGAATACGTGGGAGTATATAAGGTTTATGTGTGATTAGTATATACACCCTCTTCTAGTACTCATTTTGGAATAATTCTAACATTTTCACAACAAACTTTAAATATCAGGCTGCTTACTAACTTTTAGGGAATAAAAAACTTATAGTTATTATACTAATTGGGGGATTAGAGTGGAATTAAAATTACCTAATATATATCCAAAAACTTCTGCAAAGCAGGTAGATTTATTTCAAAATATTGCACAAGATGTGCAAGATAATAAAAAATCATTTTCAATTAGTCAAATATTAAGTATAATACTTGTTAAGTATAATACTCAAATAGAAAGTCGAGTTGATGTGCTAGAAGATATTAAATCATGGATTTCAGAAGATCCATTGGTTATTCTGGCGAAAGTAGAAAACAATGTAAAATCCTATAGAATTTAGGGGGTGGAAAAATGAATTGGAAATTAGTGTTTATGTGTGTGATGTTATTTGGAATGTTTGCAGTAGGTGTTTTAGCACAAGATGCTCAAGCAGATATTGTAAGTACAATCTGTGTTGTTAAAGATTTAGTTATGGCAATTGGTGGAGTTGTAGGAGTAATTGCAATTGCAGTTGTAGGTATAATGATGATGTATACTACAGATCCTGCTGAAAAAAACCAACTTAAAACCAGATTGGGTTACATAATTATTGGAACAATATTGATTGTTGTTGCACCAATGTTAATGGACTTGTTTGGTCTAACTCATTGTTGATGATGTTTCACAATGACAAAATGGTTTATTTTTTTATTTTTGATATTATCAATTCCAGAGATTAATGCAGTCGAAGATACATTAAGTCTAGATGAATGTTACACAAATGGAATCTTGCCAGCATATTGTGCTGAAATTAAAAAAGGGGTGAATGAAGGTGATCTTACTACAGATCAAGGGAGGAGATTTATGCTTAACTTTTTGGCCCCAGAAGGACATGAACCTCAACATGGAGTTTCTTTGTTTTGGAATTTGAATAGGTTTATACCAGATGATCCTCCAGATGCTGTTGTTGCACAATCAATGAATTGTGATAGTTCTTTTGGTGTTTCTGCAATATGTATAGAAGATGCATGGGTTTCTACTTTTGGTGTTAATCCTTCTTTTGTAGAGAATGATATACTTTACTTAAATAATTCTGGGGAAATACAAACTGTTTTTAATTATTCAATATCTAAACCAGAAAATCAAGGTATGGAAGTTTGGGATGTTGATGAAGAATGTAGAGAAGATCATCCAGATTATGTTTGTAGATATGAATATTCAAATGTTCCAAATGTTACATTTAATTTATATCAAAATGATGTGATTATAGAATCTAAAGATCTTACTTATGAGTTAAGTAAGAATATATTTAATAATTTTATTTCAGAAGATCAGAATGTATTTGTATCAGAGCTTGTTTTAGGAAATGAAGTTACTGAAACAAAGTATGGTTGGAGTGTTTATACTGATGATTGTTGTCTTTCATGGTTTCATATAGATGATGAAATGGTTTGTATGCAGTATGGTGCATTGTATCAATGTCATCCAGAGGATGGTAAAGAGATTATAACTAAAGATCATGAATTAAGAATTAATTCTTCTTTAATTTATTCAGATGAACTTAGTGAATATGCTCTAAAATATATACCAGAAACCAAAGACGTAAATATAATTGTATCTAAAATTGATGGGATTCCAGAAGTAAATATAACAACAGAATATGATAATTATATTTTAAGATTAGGGAATGCAGAGATTCATAATTTTGAAGATTATTATGAAGTTGATACAACACATCTTCCTTATAATGTATTCTGGGTGAATCATAAACCAGAAAATCAAGTTTATGTATCAGATGGATTTTTATTAGATAAAGTAAATAATAACAATACAATAATCTTTTCAACATATGATTATAATATTCAAGATCCTAATGCATGTAATATTACTGTTCTTTATCCATTTTCACAAGAACAATTTCAATGTACATTTGAATCAAAGGGATTTATATCAATTAATGTAGAGACAGATGAAATAAAATATGATTCTGGTGATTTAATTACTGCAATAGTTACAGTAAGTGGAAATGATAATCCTGTTTTAATAAATATTTCATATGGTGATCAATTCCAAGAAGAAGTTGTTCAAGATAATGTTGAAGTTGTTTTTACAGCACAAGATGGTCATGGGGTGTTGTCAGCAGATTTTGAAGGAGATAGTGAATTAGATCCAGCAACTTCGTATGCAGAAACAATTTACACAAGTAAGTATGAATGGATGGATATTTTATCATGGTTCCTTATTATTGCATTGGTTTTAGGGATATTTGTTTTGAGTTTTTATTTTATAAGAAAAGGAGTAGAACAAGAAAGATGAGATTAAATTATATTGTAATATTATTAATGATGCTTTTGTTAGTTCCAGGTATATTTGCAGACGTGGATGTATTAGGAGCTGATTGCGAAGGTGCTTTTTCTTTAGATCCTCAAGCGCAAGCAAAATGTGAATTAGAAACAAGATATATTTATGAAGCTCAGGTTCTTATTGATCAAAATGATTTAATTATGGAACAAACACAAGCAGTAACAAGTGAATATGGACAAACTTTTCCAGATGTTACTGATATTAGGAATGCTGTTCTTTATGTTGCAGAATCTTTGTTGTTTTTAGTGTTGTTGTATGGTGGATATCTTTGGATTATTTCAGGTGCAGATCCTGAGCAAAGACATTATGCTAAGAAAATTCTTATAAATTTGTTTTATATGATTGTTTTTGTAAATGCTGCTTTCTTTTTATTTGATATTGCATTAGATTTCTCAAATTCAGTAGTTGCGTATATTGCAGATGATGCACCAGAATTCTTTGATGCAAAACCATGGGAAGAACTTACAAGTACTTATACAGGAGATTTAAATTTAGATGATGCATTTGAAAGATATAATATTATTCAATCACCCTCGAGGGTTCTTTATTTTACTGGATGGAGTTATGTTTTACTAATGCAATTGAGGAATATTCTTATATTAGCACTATATATTATTGCTCCATTGGTTTTAGTTTTATTATTATTTGTACCAACTAGAGAATATGGTAAACTTTTGCTTATTTTATTTTTAGTAGAAGTATTCTTACCTGTAATATTTTTTATAATATTTAAAGGGGCATCGTTGCTTTTTTCAGGAACAAGTGCTGAGTATAATTTTATATTAATATGTAGTGCGCTCTTTTGTGCAGCACTTTTACATGTTTTATTGGTCTTTGCAGCTGTTAGTTTCTCTGCTTATAGAATAATCAGAGGTGAGTTTATATAATGTATAAAATTCCAAAGAACTTAACAAAGTATAGTGAAACTTTTTTATGGGGTTTAAGTTTTAAACAATTTGGTTATGTGGCAATAGCTGTATGTGCAATTCTTTTGATAGCATTAAGACTTACACAATTTCCAATGTCAATTAGGATTTTATTATGTGTGCCAATAGCTGTTCTTGCATTTTTACTATTATTTTTGAAAATTGACGAGAGATTATTTAGAAAATATCAACTTAAAACAAGTTTAAGAGATGTTGGGTATTATAATCCAAAGATTGATTCATTTAGTGCAATTAAAGAGATAAATGATGATGTTGTCTTCTTGAAAAGTGGGAAACTTTTAGGTATTGTACAAGTTCAACCATTAGATTTCTTTATTTTAAATGAAGATCAACAAGAATATGTGTTAGGAATGTATAGAAATTGGTTAAGGAATCTTAATTTTGATGTACAAATAACTAGTAGATCTGTTGACTTGGATTTATCTGGTTGGTTGAATAATATACAAAGAAAACCATCTGCTAAGAAAAATACAAAACGCTTTCGAAGTTTTTCAAAATGGATTGTTACTAAAATGGAAAAAGAAAAAGCAAGAAATAGGGTATTTTACTTAGTAATTCCTTTATTAGCACCTATTAAAACAAAGAAAGAGCCAAAGTTGAAATCATTTATGTTTAAATTAATGGGTATTACAAGAACTGGTTCAGTAAATAGAGAAGATCCTGCTTATAAAACAGCATTAAAAGAATTAGGTGAAAGAGTTGATACAACAGTTGAAATGTTAGAGCCAGCTGGTCTTAAACTTAAAAGACTAGATAGTTCAGAACTTTTGGGTTTGTATTCATCTTATTTTACAAATACTCCTGGGGGAGGAAGAGCATATTTAACACCTGTGATGTGGTTGAATGAAAAGAAATAATGTAACTGGACAATTGAAGAATTTTGTTGGTATAAAACAAATAGATGACTGTGTTTTATTAGATGATAATTCATTGGTAGCAGTTTTGGAAATTCTTCCAATTGACTTTGATAAGTTTTCTAAGAAGAAGCAAGATGATGTCTTGAAGGAATATAGAGAATGGGTTAGAGGTTTAGATTATCCTGTTCAAGTTGTTGTTAGGAATACAAATGTAGATTTAAGTAAACAAGTTGATTTAATATTAGAAAATACAGAGAGAGAAATAAAGAAAAGAGAAGATATGAGAGAAATGCTTAAATTATTTGATGGTTTCAAAGAATGGTTATTGAAATACATTGCAAAAGAGAAAAAGATTTACAGATTGTATTACTTAGTTATTCCTTTAATTGATTTTAAAGAAGTGTCTTTGTTAAAAGCAGCTCATAAATTTAAAAAAGAAAAAGAAGATATTTTAGAGGATAAAAAAGCTTTATTGAATATACGTGTTGATGAGAATATTGAATTATTAGAAAAAACAGGTGTTCAAGCTTATAGATTAAGTGATTCACAATTAGAAAATCTTTTTTCAAGTTATTTTCAAGTAAATAATCATCAATTTCATGGTGAAAAACATTTTTACTTAGATCCAGATAGATGGTACACTTTATGGAGAAAGTCATTACAAAAAAGAGGCTGAATAATGTCATTTAAGAAATTAATTGAAGTAACTAAGAGTAGGTTTTTGTTTGATCTTCATATAATGAAGAAGCATTGCAAAAACTTTGTTAGTAGTTTTAAGTCAGAGAAGAAAAATGTTATTGCGCAGGAAGAAATTGGTGGTGAAGAAGAAGATGGAATTGGTAGTGAGAAAGTAGGTGTTGATGAAGGGAAAGATATTGGTGAAAATGTTGTTGAGAATGCAAAAAATGATGTTATTGTTGAGGAAAATAAGAAACAAGATGTGAAAATTATGGATTATAAAGATAAACTCAAGAAGTCTGTAAGAAAAGCTACACTTCATACTAAGTTTTTTAGAGATGAAGAAGTAAAACTAGTTATAAAACATTTAACTAACAGAATGCGAGTTAATGGTTTTGTTTCAGAGGAAGATATTGATAAGATATGTGTGAATTTAGATCAAGAAAAAAGAGAAGTTGTGTTTGATATATTATCAAAAAGACATATTGAATACAGTGACAAGAGGTTACAGTATTCTAAGTATTATACAGATAATAAAGAAAAAAGAATGCAGGAGTTACTTAGTCTTATTTCAATAAAAGAATCAGTTATACAGAGTTCTGATTATGTATATGTATCTAAATTGTATCATGAAGCTTTAGTTGCATCTAATTTTCCAGAGCAAATTAAACCTGGGTGGATAGAAACTCTTTTACAATTTGACGGAAATATGGATTTTGTTGTTAATATTGGTCCAACAGAAGTTCAATCAGTTGTACTTTATTTAGAAAGAAAACAAAATGCACTAGAAGATGAGATGTATCAATTGACTAAATTAGGAAGAAAGGATATTGATCTAAAGAGTAAAATTGAATTTATTAGAGATAGAATTAAGCAATTGAAAAAGCAAGAGATACAATTACATTCATTATCTTTGTATATTATAAATAAGGGGATTGATCCAGATGAAGTTAGAAGATCATCAAAAAGAACTATTCAAAGAATGATGGCAGAAGGAATAGAGTGTAAGTATGCAACACATTACCAAGGAAGGACATTTCGTTCATCTATTCCTGTCGGTGTTGACTTTTTGAAAGGAAGAGAAATAGTTGTTCCAAGTAAAGTGCTTAAAGATGCATTTATATTCAAAAAAGTTGAGGGTTTAGAATGAAATTTATAGAAAATATGTTTAATAAAAGTATATTAAAGAATATATTTAGAAAAGATGAAGTAGAGTTTGTAGTTGATAGGGTCTTAAATTATTTAGTAAATAAAGAAATAGTTTTACCAGGGGAAATTGATAACTTTTGTGAAGATTTAGATGTTAGTGGTAAAGAAAAAGTTAAAAAAAGATTATTAGAATTAGGTTGTGTTTTTGAAGAAGATATGTTGATGTTAAGTAAAAGGATGATTGGAAGAAAAAGGATTGAAGAAAAAGACTTATTATCTTATTTAATAAGACCAGAATTTATTGATACAAAAAAAGATTATATTCAAGTAGGGAATCAGTTTTACCAAGGTATTACTGCAACAGGTTTTCCGTCGACAGTTGTTAAGAATTGGATGGGAAGGCTTAGTGAAGAAAAAGCTGATATGGATTTCTGTATTTATATTTCTCCAAGTTCTGTAAGGGCAATGGAGGGTTATTTAAGTGGACAATTACAGCAGGTTGATAATGATTTATTTAAGTATAAACAAAAAGGTCTTGATAGTCCTTCTTTAGAAAATCGTAAGAAAGAGTTGCTTGAGCAATTAAATGCAATTATTAGAGGTGAGTTTAAGTTATATAGGATGGGATTGCATTTAGTTAGCAAAGGAGTAAGTCCAAAAAATGCATTAAGCATGGGTAAGAAGATTTTAGCAAGTTTACAATCAGAAGGTATTGAAGCAGAGGGCGCTAGTTTTTTACAGGAAAAATTGTTGAAGTCAGTTATTCCAGCGTCTACAAATTATATGTTTGAGAATGAACTAATTGTTCCAGGTCCAGCAGCTGCAGCAAGTTTTCCATTTAGTAGTTCTTTTTATGAGGTTGATGAAGAAGATGGGATATTATTAGGTTTTAATGATAGGGGGATTCCAATGGGACGATCTATTTGGAAACTTCCAAAATATATTGGTGCTGTTTTAGGTTCAACAGGTTCTGGTAAGTCTTATGGAACAAAAGCATTGTTGTTAAATGATCAATTAGTTAATGGAACAAAAGTAGTTGCTTTAGATCCAGAAGGAGAATATGTTGATATGGCAAATGCATTACCTTCTTCACAAGTTATTTCTTTGAATAGAAAAAGTAAAACAATTCCAAATGTTCTTAGTTTAATGGGTTCTAATTTAGTTGATAAATTAGTTGCATTGCCAAAAGTGTTTGATGTTTTGTTAGATGGTGTTTCAGATATTCAGAAACCACTCTTGGAAAAGGCAGTAGTTGAAGCTTACCATAGAAAAGGAATTAGTGAAGATAATGAAAAATCTTGGAAACAAAGGGCTCCAATTTTGTCTGATGTGCTTAAAGAATTGCAAAGGGCACAGAAAAGGACAAAAAATCAGTCAAGTATTACAGAATATGAAGTTTTAATTAGTAAATTAAGTAGATATACAGATGGAATTTTCAAATTTATTAATCAATCTGGTAAAGACATTAATTTAGATGCAGATTTTATAGTGTTTGAGTTTAGAGAAATGTCAGAAGAGATAAGACCAGTAATGATGCTAATTCTTTTAGAGTTTGTTAAGACTAAATTTAACTTGGATACTAAAAAGAAAATGTTAATTTTAGATGAAGCTTGGCGAATGTTGAAAAATAAGAATGAAGCAGATTATGTTGAAGGTTTTGCAAGGACTTTCCGTAAGAGAAATGGGTCTTTGATATTGGTTACTCAGAGTGTTGCAGAGCTTAAAAATAGTCCAGAAGGAAAAGCGTTTTTAGCAAATACTGCATTTAGGTATATTTTGAAAACAGAAAAGATTGTATTGGATGAGACATGTGAATTGTTTGGATTAAATGATTCTGAGAAAGAGATAATTGCCAATGCTAGGCCTGGAGAAGGTGTTTTGATTTGGGAAAATAAGCATTACAAGATTAATATTCATGTAGATCCAGAAACACATAAGTTGATTACAACAAATCCGAATGAGTGAGAGCTTCTATTGCTTTTTGTTTATAAACCCCTTTATAAGCCTTTCTATTATGAGGGCTTTGCCCGATAACTCCATGAAAAGTTAGACATTTCGGGCAACTATCTGACT
>CAZKVI010000015.1:0-35582 GCA_964556185.1 uncultured Methanosarcinales archaeon | reverse complement strand
CCAACCTTGTTTCATTTTTTCACCTTAATTATACTATTATGCTTGCAACTTTTGCAATACCTGGCCATCTTTCGCATGCTTCTTTTGCAATTGGGCCTTTGAAAATTGTTCCTTGTGGATTTCCTTTATCATCTTTTAATACAACAGCGGAATTGTCTTCGAACTTAATTCTTGTACCGTCTGGTCTTCTGTATTCTTTCTTTTGTCGAACAATAACTGCATATACTACTTTTTTTCTCATTTCTGGTTTACCTTTTATAACATTAGCATAAATAAAATCTCCAACTTTAGCAGCTTGTATTTTTCCTTTTGATGTTTTGTGGCCCTTAACTCCGAATAACCTTATGGTTTTAGCTCCACTATTATCACAAGTGTCCATAACACACCCTGAAGGAAGTGCCCTTGTTGCTTTTGATTTTAATGCTTTCATTTTTCATACCTTTTTATTCTTCTGAAAGATTTGCTATAATAACAAAATTCTTTGTTTTGCTTATTTTTCTTGTTTCCATTACTTTAACAATATCATCTACTTTTATTCCTAAACATTCAGGATTATGAACCCATAGTCTTGTTCTTCTTTTTTGATATCTTTCATACTTTTGAACAAAGACTTTTCTTTCTAATTCAATTAAAGCAGTCTTACCTAAATTTACACGAATGACTTTTCCTGTTATTTGTTTTCCGCGAAGTACATTACTTCCGTGGAAAGGACAGTACTTATCTCCTTCACATGTATTTTTAGGCTTTGGAACATCAATTCCAATGTTTCTTGTTGTTTTTTCAACCATTATTATTCACCGTATACTAATCCTCTCATGAGGTCTTTTTGTTATTTTTTCACCATTAATTGTGTATTTTTTTCCTTTGTAACAGATTTCTGCTACGATGTTCTTCTTCATGAGCACTTTCTTCCCATTTTGGGTTTCTATAACAAAGGTGTATTTTGTCTCATCGACAATTTTTCCTTCAATGCTCATGTTTGCTTTGTTTTTCGAATCCACAACTTTCAGTTGTGATCCTATGAGTTCTTTTGTGATTATGTTCATTTGATTTATTTTACTTCGATTGATTCTGGAGGAAAACCAATTTCGACCAGTGATTCCATAACTTTTTGTTTATGGTTACCTTGCAATTCAATCTTACCTTTTTTTGCTGTGCCTCCGCAAGCAAATTTGGTCTTGAGTTTTTTTGCAAGATCTTTGATGTCAATTTCTTTGTTATCTATTCCTTCAACAACAGTATATACTTTTCCAAATTTTTTCTTTATATTGTATACTCTTATTTTCTGACTCTCTTTTGCTATTGTTTCACAGACACATAGGTCTTGTGGTAAACCGCAAGTTATACATATATCAGTCATTATTTCTTTTTTTGATTGCCTTTTTTAGGCTCCTCCTTTTTTTCATTCTTTTTTTCATGAAGTATAGTATGAATACGAGCAATTGTTTTGTTCATTTGTTTTATTTGTCCAGGACTTTTTAATTGAGTTCCTGTTGCAACTTGAGCATATTCTTTAATAAGATCCTTTTTTAGTTCAACAATCTTTTGTTGAAGTTCTTCTTCGTTTTTATCACGGATCTCTTTTGCTTTCATTGTTATTCCTCAGATGCCTCTGCTGGTTTTTCTTCTGTTTTTGTTTCAGAAGTCTCTACAACTGCAGTTTCTTTAGTAGGAGTTTCTTTTTCTTTTACTTTTTCAACAACAGAAGCTGAAGCTTCTTCATTTCCTTCGGAAACAACCTTTTCTTCTTCCTTCTTCTTTGTTGTTTTCTTTTTTGTAGTCTTCTTTTTAGTGGTTTTCTTCTTCTTTGTTTCTTTCTTTTCTTTTTTATCTTCTTTCTTTTCTTCTTTTTCTTCGACTTCAGTTACTTCTTCTTTTCTAAATGTTATAGTATCTGGTAAGGTTAAATCAGGTGGCATTATTCTTACTTGAATACCAACTGTTCCTGTTTTTAATTGAGCTTCTGTATATGCTTTTCTAACTCCTTCGATTGCAATATCTCCACTCTTTTTTAGATATCCTTGGTAAAATCTCCATCTTTTTGCTCTACTACTTGGAATTTTTCCACTGATTAAAATTTCAATACCTAGTGCACCTGCATTCATCACATCTTCCATACACTTATGGCCAACGCCTTTAAATCTTTGAGAACCAAATCTTTCTAAGGAATTTGAAATTCTCTCAGCAACAATATTTGCATCTAAGTTTGGATTTTCTACTTCACTAATTTCTATTTGTGGATTTTCTAAACCGAACTTTTTCTTTAGTGTTTGTGTTAATTTTTTAATACTTTGACCTTTTCTTCCAACAATAAGTCCTGGTCTTGATGCAGCAATAATTATTTTCTCTCCTAATGGGGTCATTTGTAACTTAGTATTAGATAAACCTACTTGGTTTAATGATTCTTTTACAAACTCTTGGATTTGGTATTCCTTGATTTTTTGATTAACTATTTTTCTTGTTGACATTATTATTCACTCTTTTGTTCTTTTACTTCAGCTGGTTTTGCTTCGACTTTAGGTTCTGCTGATTTTGTTTCAACTTTCTTAGCTTCAGCCGGTTCTGCTGGTTTAGGTTCTGGTTTTGCTTCAACCTTAGCTTCTTTCTTTGGTTGTTCTTTTTTTGTTTCTGGTTTAGTTTCTTTTTTTGTTTCAACTGGTTTTGCTTCAACCTTAGCTTCTTTCTTTGGTTGTTCTTTTTTTGTTTCTGGTTTTGCTTCAAGTTTCTTTTCTTCAAGCTTAGCTTCTTTCTTTGGTTGTTCTTTTTTTGTTTCTGCTGGTTGTTTTGTTTCTTTCTTTTCTATAGTTGGTTTTGCTTTTTTTGCAGATTCTGCAACAACAACTTCAACATGTGTTCTTTTCATTAATTGTCTTCTTTGTCTACCGTGATGCCAAGGTCTTGAAGCTCTGTGAGCACATAAATGAATTATTTCAAGATTATTTGTGTTAAAACCTTTCATTTGTGCATTTGCTTCGACATTTTTCATAATTTTAAGTATTTCAGTTGATGCTTTTTTTGGATAACGACCAGATGCAATTTTTCCTGGTTTGTGACCAACATCCATATTAAATCTTTTGTATGGAATTGCTTGATCTTTTTTAATTACTCTTTCAAGTATTTCCTTTGCATTTTGTAGTTGTCTTTTTCTAAGGAAGTTACATATCTCAACAGAAACTTTTGTGGAAATTGGTAGAGATCTACCTACTGCACGTACATGAAGTTCTGGGTTGTACCCTTGATGTGCATATTTATGTTGAGACATTTTATCTTATCTACCTCACTGAAACAGCTGAACTGCTTCTTGTTGCTCCAACTCCTGGAGCACTATGTGAAACTTTATTTCTTGTTAATGCAAATTCTCCTAAAAAATGACCAATCATTTCTGGTTGAATTTCCAGAGTCATAAAGTCTTTACCTTTATGAATACGAATTGTTTTTCCAACCATGAAGGGTAAAATTATCATATCCCTACAATGTGTTTTTACATTGTTTTTTCTCTCTAACTTTTTCAAAAAGGTTTTTTTAGTATCAGTTAATCCTCTTTTTAAGCTACGTCTTTGTCTTGCTGGAAGTAATTCTGAAAAATCGTTAACACTCATTGCTTGTAATTCTTCCAATGTTTTTCCTCGATATGTGAATTCTTTTTGAGCCATTTTATTTTCCTTCTTATTTATCTTTTCATACCTGTTCTTCTTGGTCTAATTTTACCAACTTTTGCTCCTGGTGGAGCATATCTTCTAGCAATTGTTGGTTTACCTTTGTGGTGGGATTCAGCTCCACCATGTGGATGGTCAACTGCATTCATAGATACACCACAAACTTTTGGATATAATTTATTTCTAGCTTTCATTTTATAATGGCGTGTACCTGCTTTCATAAATGGTTTGTCAGGACGGCCGCCTGCAGCAATTACGCCAACAGTTGCTCTACAGTTTAGATTAAATATTTTCTTTTTCTTTGAAGGTAAAAGAATTTCTACTTTATCTCCAAGTTGACTTACAACTTTTGCAGTTGTACCAGAGCTTCTTACAAATTTTCCACCATCGCCTGGAATACCTTCAATATTATATACACTTGTTCCTTCTGGTACATCTTTAAGTCTTACAATATTTCCTTTAGCTACTGATTCTGTATTAGACTCAATAATATCATTAACTTTAATTCCTTCTGGAGCAATTAATAATGCAAGCTCTCCATTTTCATATTCTGCACAAACTAAAGGAGCTGTGTGAGCAGGACAATGTACTATATCTCTGACTACGCCTTTGGATTGTTCACTATTAACTGAAGTATAGTTTGCTTCTCCAAAAAATCTATGATTTGGAGCCCTATATCTCATGCTTCCTTTTCCACGTCTTTGTGATACGATTCGTTTTCCCATTTTTGTGCCTTTATTGTTTTTTTATGATTACATTAATCCTAATTGTGTTGCAAGATCAATTGCAAGTGAGTCAGCAGCTAATCTTACATAAGCTCTTTTTTTCCCTTTTGGTGTTATTAATGTATTTACTCTAATGATTTTTACTTTGTATATTTCTTCTAATGCTTTTTTTACATCTGTTTTTGTAGATTTTCTATCTACTTCGAAGACCAAGGTGTTTTCTGCTTCCATTAGTCTAATGTTTTTTTCTGTTGATAGTGGGTTTTTGATTACAGCGTATGCATCCATTTTTATCACATGAATAATTTTTCTTTTTCTAATCTATCAATAGCGGCTTCTGTAAATAAAGTGGCTCTTCCAAAATCAGTTCCTGGTGCAAGTTGTTCTGCATTTAGATTTTGCACTTCTAATATATCTACTCCTGGAAGGTTTTGTGCAGCTTTAATAAAAGGACAATCTTTTGATACAACAAATAGAGGTCCAATTTTTCTTTTGTATTTTCTATTACGCATTTTTCCTCTTCCTGCACGGACTTTTTTTACTTCTACTCTGTTAAATTCTTCTTTAAATCCTAATTTTATTAAAATATCTTTAACATCTTTTGTTTTAGATAATGTTTCAAATGAATTATCAAGTATAAATGGATAAGTATCTGGAACTTTGTGGCCACGATGAGTTACAATATCTTTTATAACTGTTGCTGCGATTGCACTTCTAATTGCTTTTCTTCTTTCTTTTTTGTTAATTTTTTGATCCCACTTTTTCTCTGCTTTTGGTGGGTGTGCTCTTCTTCCTGCTACTGTTCCTGGAGCAACTGCTCCAACCCAATTAAATCTTGTTCCTCTTCTGGTCATTATTTTTCTTGGACATCTTCCAATTCCATGACCATAAGCAGCTTTGTAATTATTTCTTCTTCTTGATATTTTTCCAATTTGTTTCATACCTGCATCAGGATCTGCACCATAAGGTTGTCTTGTATTATTTTGAATAGCTAAAACTGCTCTTTTAATTAAGTCATCTCTTACTCTCTCAGAAAATTGATTAGGAAGATCTTTCTTCTTTACTTCAACTTTTGTTTTGTTGATAATGCTTAATTTCATTTTATTATACTCCTTGTGGTGAAGCTAAACTAATATTAGTTATATCTGGAGCTTCTTTTGGTATTCTAGTTGTAGGTCTTTGACCAACATTAATTCTGACTAATCTTTTTTTAGGTCCTTGGATAGAACCTTTGAATAATAAGCATGTATTTTTAACAAGACCGTATTTTACTATGCCCCCTTTTGGATTAATTTCCTCTGGTGCTTCTAGAATTTTTAATAACCATTTATTGTATTCTGTTCTTCTATGATATCCTGTTTGACCTGCGTGAGCAATTCTATACATAAAATGACCATGGCCTTTCCATCCACCTAAACTTCCAGGATTTCTTCTTGATTTTTCAGCTTTATGGGATTTTAAACCAATTCCAAATCTTTTAACAGGTCCTTGGAAACCTCTTCCTGTTGTAACTGCAATTGTATCATATTGTTGTCCTTCTTGTAGAACTTCTGATACGGGAATTTCTTTTCCAATATGTTCTTTAACCCAAGTTAGTTTATCTTCTTTAGAACCGCCTAGGCCCATTTCGAAAAATTCTGGTTTTTTCTTTCCTATGCCCGTTAATTTTGGTTGTGTGTATAATAATACTACAATATCATCATATTCTTCTGGTTTTATTGTATCTATTTTTTTATCGTTTAATTTTTTTGGCATTGTTTTTTTTCTTGCCAATTCTTTATCTGCTTTAAAATGAATTTCTGTAGAAACTGTTCTTCCTTTTATTGAATTTTTATAGAATCTTACTGCTGCCATTTTTAATGGTGGGCATTCAATAATTGTAACAGGAGATTGAAGTTCTTCACCTTTTGTAATTGAAGCTTTTCTATTGTTTATATAATGAACATGAGTCATGCCTGCTTTATAACCAACAAAACCTAGTAAACCAGGTTCTTTTTTATTAGCCCAAGATCTAATTCTAGGTGTTTCTTTTATGGCTCTTTTTCTTGGCCATACTCCCATGCTTCCGTGTCTTGGACTTCTTTTGTTTGGCATTTTTTAACCTTCTATATGAGATAGAGCTCACTATAGCCTGTTTTATGGCATTAAATACCTATTATTGACACTTCCCTTCAGAAAAAGCCGGAATAACCAGTTTTGTATAAATACAAGTCTGTTTCTCCCAAACTTCGTACTGAAAGCGTCTTTTCAGGCTCTGTTCGGTCTATCTCTTCTGCTTAAATCCGCTCTGTATGTTTAAGCAGGTATTCTGTTTGTGTGCATGAACAGGGGGTGATTTATAAATGTTATCGTTAGTAACATAAGAAGTCATAGACTTCTGTATATTATTGTTTGAAGGAGGAGCCATATTATACTAATGTCTCTAATTAGTAGTAACAGAAACGAAAGGTTTATATATAGCTAAGGATTTACGATTTTTGGTGTTTAGAATATGAGATATAGGTCACTTATTACTGGTACTGTATTAGCATTAGTTCTTGGACTAATTTCTGGGTGTACGTCTTTAAATAAACCCGAACTTAGACCATTAAGTAATTTTCCAGATGTTGAACGTTGCGAGGAAGGATCAGAATTAGAAAGAAAAATTCCAATAGGTTCATGGTTCCATGGAGGTGATATGTATAAGCATAGACACAATCAACAAATGCCATTTGAAATATATGTGATAGAAGAAGATAATGAAGAAAGTAAAGTTTATCAGGAGAAACTAACAGATGAATTTATTGGGAAATGGGTAAAACAAACAAATGGATATCTAGATCACCTTAGTAATGGACAATTCCAATTAGATCATCGAAAAACAAAACGTGGAACCTATGATTCATTAGGTATCCACAAAACAGCTAAATTTAAAGAAACAGGTACTGTAGAAGACATGTTCAAATATGTTGATCCACAAGGGTCTCCGTTTGGTGATTGCGATTCTTATAAGATGGTGATCAATTCTGGATTTGGTATGTATGTTAAAGGTATGTATGTTGGTGAGGGCTTGTTTTTTGTAAATCACGAATACATAACATTAGATAATGAGGAAACGACATATGATCGTGTTGCAATCCACGAAATTGGACATGGTTTATTTGGTAATGGACATAGTAAATCTCGGAAAAGTATAATGATTGGTAGTGGTTCTGTAATTGGATTAACTGGAAAAGAAGCCAGGTATCTAGATTGGCCAAAAGTAAAACCCATTGAAGTCAAGCAGTCTGAATAAGTGTTAATTCTTAAAAGAAAATACGGGCCAGGAGGGATTCCCACATCAGGATTACATCCAGATACCCTGCATTGTAGTATCTCACTATGTTCGATACTACGCATAAGAATAAAATAAAGAAAATACGGGCCAGGAGGGATTCGAACCCACGGTCTACAGCTCTCTGCGACGCAGTCGAAGAGTAGATGGATCTTCGATCCAGCGTTTAGAAGGCTGTCGCCCTATCCAGGCTAGGCTACAGGCCCATTGTGTGTATAATATACAACACTTGTTGCATATCAAAGCAGGAGGAGGGACTCGAACCCCCGATATTCCGCTCTGCAGGCGGACGCATTAGCCGCTGTGCCACTCCTGCACAAGTTTCACAGCAACTATAGGTAATTTATAAATGTTATCGGTAATATTAAATTATTACTAATTTAAATATGATTTGTTATTTCCTTAGTATATGTATGAAGCCACTGAAGCAGATATTGAAAAAGCTTATGAAATCCTAGTACCTGAATCTAGAGGAAGAGAAGCCGATAATCCAGAATTACTCGCTCGATATTTACTTGATCCTGATTATGAAAGACATTCTAATCCGACAATTGCTTTGGCTGAATTTAAAGATGATAGAACACTTACTTGGCATGTTGTTTGTGATAGATATATGCCCAGAAACTTAGTAGATCAAGTAACAAATCGATTAAGAGCAGAAGCAGTCTCTTCTAGGGAAAGAGGAGATAAGGTGTTAAGATTTATAGAATTGTATTCGTGGTCAGATAAAAAATACCATATTCTCGATGATATAACTACCCATAACCCAATGATTTCTACAGAAGATAACTGGGATTAGGCCCTCAATATTAGTTTATATATTATAACCCACAGGTTTATATACTTCAATTAATTCCATATTTATACTATGAAAGTGTTAGCAGCTGGTGATATACACTCTGATGTGAGCTTATCTAATAAGCTTGCAGAAAGAGCTAAGAAAGAGGATGTTGATCTAATTATACTATGTGGGGATTTGACTAATTTTGATACTTGGCAAGATAATTTGATGAAACCGTTTGCTAAACTCAATAAGAAAGTTCTTTTTGTGCCTGGGAATCATGATAGCTTTGCTACTGCAGATTTTGTAACAGAGATTTATGGTTTCAAAAATATTCATGGTTATAGTGTAAAATATGAAGATGTTGGTATTTTTGGATGCGGTGGTGCAAATATTGGTATTTCTGCATTAGAAGAAGATGAGATTATTGGTTTATTAGAAAAAAGTCATGATAAAATTAAATATTTACAAAAGAAAATTATGGTTACACATGTTCATCCAAGTGAAACAAAGATGGAAAACTTTTCAAGAATTGTACCAGGTAGTGATGGTGTAAAAACAGCAATTGAGAAATTTA
This sequence comes from uncultured Methanosarcinales archaeon, assembly GCA_964556185.1. Taxonomy (GTDB): domain Archaea; phylum Nanobdellota; class Nanobdellia; order Woesearchaeales; family DSVV01; genus CAZKVI01. The sequence goes on along the minus strand of CAZKVI010000015.1, from coordinate 26,530 downwards.
AACCAGACTTTTTGCTTTGTAGTCATGTACATGAAGCAGAAGGTATTGAAGAAAAGGTTGGAAATACTAAAGTTCTTAACGTCGGTAAAGAAGGAAAGATTTTTGACATTTAATTAATGATCATATGTTTCTAAATCAAATAAAGAGAATCTAGGTCTAGGTTCATTTTTTTCTTCAGTTTCTGTGTTTTCTGGTTCATCTGGAATTACTGTTGAAGAATTTTCTCCGAAAAAGTTTCCAAGAACATCTGTTGATTCTGGTGTTGGAGTAGAATCACTTGATTCTGTTGGTGTTGATTGATTATCATCTCCAAAAATATTCATAAAACCTGGTTCAATGTTATCTTGTTGTGGTTCTGAAGGTGTTTCATCTGCAAAAGGATTCATAAAACCCGTGTTAGAATTATCTTCTACAGAATGGCCTCGCTCTCGTAAATGTTGTTGTAGAAATGAAATTGCTCTCTTTATTTCATCAGGATGGTCTTGTTTTGTATCAACAGTTATTTTCATAGTCTTTTCCATAGTAATAAAGTTTATATATTTTTCCTACTTGAATTAATTTATGGAAGAAATCATTATCAGTAGCTCACAAAAACAAGAATGTATTGACATAAGTCATGAAGTTGAGGAAATTGTTCAGAAGTCTGGTGTAGAAGAAGGGATTTGTTTAGTCTATGCAACACACGCTACTGGGGCCATAATGATTAATGAAAATGCAGATCCAAATATTGGCGAAGATTTCTTAGATGCATTGGAGAAGTTGGTGCCACAAGGTGTTTGGAGACATGATAGTATTGATAATAATGGTGCTGCTCATATCAAAGCAGGCATTGTTGGACCAAGTGAAACAATTCCAATAAAAGATGGAAAATTAGTCATGGGTAGATGGCAAGATATTTTCTTTATAGATTTTGATGGTCCAAGAAGCAGAAGAAGAGCAATTGTTGAATGTACTGGGAAATAGAAAAGATAAAAGGTTGAAAGCCTCCGACGAGAGTTGCACTCGTGACCTGCAGATTACTTACCAAGATTACTCCTGATACAAGTCTGCCGCAATAGCTACTATGCTACGGAGGCAATTATTGATGAGAAAACAAGAGGCCCTTTTTATAATTTTCTTTAATCTTGCGTATTAGGTAAGCCATACTCTGGTGTTGCGAACTTCATTTTTGGTGTAAATGATTCCATTTTGAAGATTTTCTTGAAATAAGCTTGGAATTTATATGAATCATCAAGTACTTCTTTTCTAAACATCTCAACATTTTTTCTATATAATCTCTTCCAGAAAATATCTAAGGCAGCTCTTTTAAAAGGAGTTTCTTTACCCCATTTTGGGGGAGTTATCCTTAATATTGCATCAACATAAACTTCAAACTTCCCTGTATGAACTTTAAGTTTTTTCCCTTCATGCATTATTTCTCTTTTATGTAATTTATGACCATGGAAATTTATTTTAAAAAACTTTTTTACTCCTGCTGGTCTCCAATGAGGTGACATTTCTTTAGCTATTCTCCACCAGATCCAGAACTCTTTACCATGATGCTGAGAATCTGCTTGCCAAAAAAATGTTTCAGGAAAGTTGATATATTTTTCATCTACATATGACTCTTGCATTAGAAAATAACGTGCATCTCTGTATATTCTCATAGGATCTACTGTACCTTCTGCTAGATTGATCTTAAAAAAAGCTACATGGATATCTAATATCCCTCTTTCTGAAAAATAAGTCATATTAATATATGCTAGAAAGTAAGTATATAAATTTTATGTAATTTAAAGGCATAAACTTTTTATATTTAGAAGAGATTTTGACTAAAATGTTTATAGGATGCGTAGGTAAACCCTCTGTTGGGAAGAGTACTTTTTTCAAGGCGGCTACTTTGGCAGAAGTAGATATAGCTAATTATCCTTTTACTACTATAAAACCAAATCATGCAGTTGGTTTTGTGAAAATTAAAGATGCTGCTACTGATTTTGGTAAAGAAGCTAATCCTAGGGAAGGTTATTGTTTAGGTGGATTTAGATTTGTACCAGTAGATATGATGGATGTTGCAGGTTTGGTACCAGGAGCACACAAAGGATTAGGAATGGGTAATCAATTCTTAGATGATTTAAGACAAGCAGATGCATTAGTTCATGTTATTGATGTTTCTGGAAGTATTAATGAAAAAGGTGAACCTGTTGATGCATTAAGTTATGATCCTTGTAATGATGTTAAATTTTTAGAAGAAGAATTAGATTATTGGTATTTAGGAATTTTAAAAAAAGGTTGGGAAAAGTTTTCAAGAACAATTCAACAAGAAAAATCTCCTGTTCAGAAAGCAATTGCAAAACAATTATCTGGTTTAAGAATTAATGAAGAAATGGTTGAAGCTGGAATTAAGAAATTAGTGTTAGATGTAGAGAAACCATCTACTTGGACAGATGATGAAATGTTATCTTTGGCTAAAGAATTTAGGAAGAAAACAAAACCAATGATAATTGCTGCAAATAAAGTTGATATTCCTGGGGCTAGTGATAATTATGAGAAATTGAGGCAGGAGTTTCCTGAATATAAAATAATTGCATGTAGTGCTGAGTCTGAATTAGCTTTGCGTGAAGCTGCAAAGAATAAATTAATTGATTATGTTCCTGGTTCTGATTCTTTTGAGATAATTGCTGACGACAAACTAAGTGATAAACAAAAGATGGCTTTGGAATTTATTAAGAAAAATATGTTGGAGAAATTCGGAAGTACTGGTGTGCAAGAAGTTATTGATTCTGCTGTTTTTGATTTGTTGAAATATATTGCAATACATCCCGGTGGTGTTGGTAAATTAGAAGATAGTGATGGAAATGTAATTCCAGATTGTTTTTTAATGCCTGATGGTACAACTGCTCTTGATTTTGCATTTAGATTGCATACTGATTTTGGTAAAAAGTTTATCTTTGCAAAAGATGTTAGAACAAAAATGACCGTCGGTAAAGAACATAAGTTGAAGCATTTGGATATCGTCGAGATTGTTGCAGATAAATAGAATTACTTTTCTTCTAATTCAACATCTGTTGATCTTCTAAATGTTTCAGGAATATCAATCATGTACTTTCCTTCTTCGAGTTTGTAAACAATAGGGTTTTCTTTGTTGAACAACTGTACTAGATCAATTTCGAATTTGCCTTGTTCTGGGATGTTGATTGTTTCTAAGTCTAAAACTACTGGAGCTGTTCGTGAGTCATCGCCAATTATTTCATATACTTCTTCTTCTATCTTTACTTTTTCTTCTTGAGTTAAATCTTTTGTAATTTTCTCTGCTTTTGGTTTTAGTTTTTCAAACTTACTCTTTTTTACATAGAAAAATAATTTAGCTCCACAAGAACAACCTTCTAAGATTTCTTTAGAAGCATCGTCATAAAAAGTTCCGCATCGTACACATTGATGAGGCATTTTATTTCCTCTTTTTCTTAGTTTTGGTGGTTTTCTTTGATTTTAAAGAAAGTCCTTTTCCTGTTGTAAATAATTCTATTTTGTCAGGATCTTGTCTAATTTCTTTGACTACAGAAGCAGGTCCAATGATTGTAATTCCCCTCCTATCACCCAAGATAAAATTCACAACAGATTTTCTAAATTTTCCTAATATTGCTTGGCCACATTTATCTTGTGGTTCGATTGTTCCGAGTTCAACGCCCTTAAAAGTCCCATCAATCTCTTCCATTGTTCTTTTAATAAATTCTATTTCTTCTTCTCTTTTTAATCTTCCTTCTAATAATAATATTTTATTTTGTTTAACTAAATCTAATAATTTTTCTACTCTTTCATCTGTATCAAGATGTTCAATATCATTATACGGCATAAATTGTAGTGTTAAATCGACCATTTTCTTAACCTGCTAAGGCAAACAAGGCTTCGTAAAACTCATCCATGTTTTTTCCTTTTTTAGCGCTTATTGAAACAATTTCATATTGTGGAAATGCTGCTTCAATTTTTTTGACTTTTGACTTTTTTAAATCTATCTTATTTGCTACCAATAAGACAGGAATATTGCGTGCTTGGAGATTTCCAATAATTGTAATATTAACTTGAGAATATGGATCTTTTGTGCTGTCTAAAACAATTATAACGCAATCCATATCATCTAACCATTTAATTGCTTCAACAACTCCTTTAGTTGCTTCTTTTGCTCTTGATTTTGCTTGTGTTGATTTTAATCCATGTTTTAAGAATTCTTCATAATCTATTTTAGTTGCTATTCCCGGTGTGTCGACGAGATTAAAAGAAAGTTCTTTTCCATCTTTTTCCATCTTGATTTCTTCTTTAACTTGAATCTCTCTAGTTTCATGAGCAATATGAGAAACACTACTCATTTCTTCCCCTAACCAATCTTTACAGATTCTGTTTGCTAGTGTAGATTTACCACCATTTGGAGGCCCATAAAGACCTAGTTTTATGTGCTTTTTTCTTCTAAATAGATCTCGAAATACTTTCTTGATAAATTGTTGTAATATTTTAATCATTTTTCAATAATCCCTAGCGAATAGTTATATATAAATTTTGTCTTATGGCAAATTGTCTTTGTTTCTTCAAGGGAGAAACTTTATATACAAAAATGCTTAGAAAACAACCATGGAAGACAAAGACATTCTGTTTGAAGAAGAACGTAAAGATATGATTAATGTTCTTGGAGAAGCTATCCAGATTATAAAGAAGAATGATAGCTTAAAATTAGGTGGTTTAAGTGACCATATTATCCATTGTGCAGCTATTTTTCAAAACAATGAAGTTATATTATTAGCAGTAGTTATTCATGCTCTTGCTAAGGTTCTAGAAAGGATGTTGTACTTAGATCCAAAAGTAACTGAGATTCTTGAGGAAGCTAAAGATTATCTTGAAAAAGAAAATTTAGATAAATACAATAAGAAAATAAGAGATTTGCTTGAGCATATTTCAAAACAAGATAAAAAACTTGGGAAATACATGGAGCATGTTATTAATGAAGCTAAAATTAAGAAAGGGACTAATCTTTATGAACATGGAATTTCACTTGGACAATCTGCTGAAATACTTGGCTTAACAAGATGGGAATTAATGCAATATGTTGGAAAGACAAAAATCCACGATAAAGTTAAAGAAAAAATGAAATTAAAAGAAAGACTTGATCATGTGAGGGCATTGTTTGTTTAAAATGGAAAACGCAATAGTTTTTGACACTGGACCAATAATAAGTTTGACTATGAATAACTTACTTTGGACACTAAAAGAATTAAAAGGGAAATTTCATGGGAAATTCTACATAACGCCTGCAGTCTACAATGAATTAATTAAAAGACCTTTAGAAACTAAAAGATTTAAGTTAGAAGCAATGCAAATTCTTCCTTTAATTGCAACTAATGTAATTGAAATATTTGAAGATGAGAGGATTCATAAAAAAACCCTTAAGCTTTTAGATATTGCAAATAAATGTTTTAAAGTTAGAGGTAATTGGATGGCAATTGTTCATTATGCTGAGGCTGAAGCAGTTTCTACTGCATTATTATTAGGTGCTCAGACAGTTGTAATTGATGAAAGAACAACAAGACATCTTATTGAAGATCCTATGTTAATAAAAAGGCATATGGAAAGAAAAATGCATGAAGATGTTAAGATAAATAAAGAGAACCTTAAATTACTTGGAGAAATATTTAAAGATTTGAAAGTTATTAGATCAATTGAATTAGCTACTATTTCTTATGAACTTGGATTATTAGATAGGTTTGTTGTTGAGGAAGAGAAAAAGTTTGTTGTTGATCCTAAGAAAGATGTTCTTGAAGGTGCGTTATGGGCAATTAAATTGAGTGGTTGCTCTGTTAGAGAAGATGAAATTAAAGAAATTATAGAAATAGAAGCTAAGAAGAGATGATTACTTTTTTGTTGGTTTTTTTGCTTTCTTTTGTGATTTTTTTCTTGATGTTTTAGTTTTTGATGTTCTTTTCCTTACTTTTGGTTTCTTGAGAATTAACTTCTTCATTTCCATGCCTTCTTTCTCAAACTGTTCTTGGTCTTTTTTTAGTTCTTCTAATGTTGGAATGGGTTCTTGTTCAAGTTTTTTAGACTTTCTTAAAGCAAACCATTTTTTGATTTTCCAGAATATTGATACCATAATTGATTTCTAGAAAAAGAAGTTTATAAAGGTTATTTTTTTAATTGCTGATCGATAATTTCTTGGAATACATCTAAAGAGTGGGCCCCTACTATCATCTGGTCTCCTATGAAGAATGTTGGTGTACCTTCTACACCTCTTTCTTCTCCATCTGAGATATCCTTTTCTATTGCATTTTTACTTGATCCTAGAATTAAACATGAGTTAAAATCATCTAAATTTAAACCTAACCAATCAGCATAGTTAGTTAAAGATTCTTTATCTAATTCTTGCCAATTTTCATATAATAAATCATGATATTCCCAAAAAAAGCCTTGGAAAGCTGCACATTCTGCTGCTTGCGCAGCTAAATAACCTTTATCTGTTAAAGGAAAATACTTGAAAGTAAATTCTAATCGAGAACCATAAAGAGTTTCTAGTTCTTTTAGAGTTTCTTGAACATCTGCACAATGTTCACAACTAAAGTCACTATATTCTACAATTCTTACTGTAGTATCAATAGGTACTCCTGTGAATAGTTTTAGATATAATAACACTAAAAAGAATATTATAAGTGCTGCGCCAACAAAAGTCCAAGGTATTTTGTCGTCTTCAAAATCATCATCATATGCAGTAGAATCTTCAACAACTGGAATGTCTGCTTTAGGTTTTTGTTTGGTTTTTGATTTTTTAGTCTTTGTTGTTTTTTTAGTTATTTTTGGTGTTGCTTTTTTTGTGCTTTTTTTTGCTTTTGTCTTTTTGGATTTTGGTTTTTTTGTTATAACTGCTGCTTTCTTTGCTTTTCTTGGGTGGTCTTCAAGCATTTCTTTCATTACTTTGTTTTTTTCCATATCTGATTTGAGTTTTTTTATCTTTTTCTCAATTTCTTTTTTCCCTTTTAGAAATTCATCTTTACCAACAATACCTGTTCTATGTGTTTTATGAAAGTTCTCATGCTGTTTGTTTAATCTTTCTAATTGTTTTTTTGCTTGTGCTTCATCCATTTTTAACCTCAGAATATGGAACTAATAATTCGATGCTGGTATATATAATTTTCCATTAAAGAGTAAGAACTTTTCTGTTTTTTATTGCTAGCTTGGGACAAAATTTTGGAAAATAAGATTTGAAAACACAAAACAAATAAAACAAAGGGGAACTCTGGTTGTTTATGAAAGGACAAGTTATTTCTGGAGAATTTGGAAAGATATTAGTTAGGCAAAAGAGTGATGATGAAATAGAGTTAGGAGAAATATTAGTAAGTGACTGTGGCAGTAGAAAAATTCTTTTGCAAGTTTATGATTTACTTTACGGAAGTCAGATTTCACAGCAGAATTTAGAATTATTATCTGGGATGCAACTTGAAGAAGACATGAAATTGGAGTTTTTAGATGGAGAACTTCGTAATTATACTTTAGCTGTTTTGAAGAATTTAATTACAATTAATGATAAGAATGTAAAATCTAGTAAAGCATTACCTGGATTTTTTAGTTATGTTAGAGAAATTGAAAAAGAAGATCTTTCTTTTTTGACTATGCCTACTAGTCCAATTTATTTAGGCAAATTAAGAAGTGGGAGTAAAGTCTTAGATGTTGATATTTCTTTGCCTGGAAAAGATGTTTTATCCCACCATATTTTAGTTGCTGCAACAACTGGAAAAGGTAAAAGTAATTTAACATCTGTTATGTTATGGAATACATTAGATAAAGATTATTGTGGTTTTTTGGTCTTGGATCCACATGATGAATATTATGGAAGAAATGAATTTGGATTGAAAGATCATTCTCAGAAGGAGATGGTTTCTTATTATACTTCGAATAATCCTCCTGTTGGAGCTAAAACATTGAAAATTAATTTAATGCAATTAAAACCAGATCATTTTAATGGAGTTATTGACTTAAGTGATCCACAAAAGCAAGCTTTACGTGCTTATTATAAAGAATATGGTAAAAAATGGATAGAAGCAATTGTAATGGAGAAATTATTGAATGTTGATTTTCATGAAGGAACTTTAGGGGTTGTTAGAAGGAGAATAATTTCTTTATTAGATTTAGAGTTTAATGGACAACAATTGTTTTGCAATGGTGTTTTTGATATTCAAGCAGGGCAAACAACTATTCATGATATTGTACATGAGCTTGAAGAGAAGAAAACTGTTATAATTGATACATCTCAATTTAGTGGGGCAGTTGAGATTTTGATTGGTAGTTTAGTTGCTTCAGAAGTTTTGAGAAGGAATAAAAGACATAAGATTTTGGGATTGCTGGAAGAGAAGCCAGTTATTTCTATTGTATTGGAGGAAGCTCCTCGTGTTTTAGGTAAAGAAGTTCTTGAAAAAGGGCAGAATATTTTTGGAACAATTGCAAGAGAAGGTAGAAAGTTTAAAGTTGGTTTGTTTGCAATTACTCAATTGCCATCACTTATTCCTAGGGAGATATTGGCTAATATGAATACGAAAATAATTTTAGGTGTAGAAATGGCAGCAGAAAGACAAGCAATTATTGACTCAGCTGCACAGGATTTAAGTACAGATAATAGGAATATTGCTTCGTTAGATAAAGGCGAGGCATTAGTTACTAGCAATTTCGCAAGGTTTGCTACACCAATTAAGATTCCCTTGTTTAAAGAGTATGCTAAGGTTGAAGAAGGAGAAAAATATAAAAACCTTGCTTATTCTGGTATAGATACCTAATGGAAACTAGAAAATCACTTATTGAAGAAGAAGAATCATCTCATGAAAAAACAAGAGAGAAAGAGAAGATTATTCTAGAAATTGAAGAGCTTCTTCAAAAAGAAGAAAATGTATTATCAGACTTCTGTAAATCATTTCAAGGGCTAAGTAGTGAGATATTGAAAGAACTTGAGAATTCTCCTGATGTTTCTGATAAAGTTATTCTTGGTTGTTCTGATTTAAAGGATAAGATTGTAGATGAATTATCATTTCTAAAGAAAATCTATATGTTTTCAGAAAAAGAGAAAAATAGAGAAGAGGAAAGAGTAAGTAAAGAGATAACTGTTTCAAAGGATCTTAAAACAGAAGTAAACTTATTGAGAAAGTTTGATGTTGATAGTGATCTTAGATGTTTAGCTAAGGAAGTTGTTAAGAAGTTAAATAAGGAATTGAAATTAGCTAAAGAAGATATTGATACTGATAAAAGAGTAACTCGAGAAATTAAAGAGTATATGGAATTATTGCTTTCAATTGAGGAGATTCTTGAGAAGATTATTAAGAGAGAGTTAAAAGATGGGGAGTTAAGGAGTAAGTTAGAGGAATTGGATTCTAAGATTGATGAACAGCTTGATAAATTGAAAAAGTTGGCAGATATTGAGAAATTGCATTTGCATGTTTTATTGAAGTTGTATATTGATGAATTAAGCACAATAAATTTAGAGAAAAAATTGAAGAAAGAAGAAGATAAAATAGGTATTGGTGATATGTCTCAAGATGAAACAGTGTTGCTAGATGAGTAATTTTTATAAATAGTAAGTTTATTCTTTTGAAAATAAGATATTGGAGGTAATAATCATGGTAGAATGTCCTGAATGTGGTGCAGATGTTGAAGTTAAAGACGGTTCTGAAAAAGGTGAAATCTTTGAATGTGCTGATTGCGGTGCAGAATTAGAATTAGTTGAATTAGAACCATTCAAATTACAAAAAGCTCCTGAAGAAGAAGAAGATTGGGGAGAATAATTTTTTTGTTTTTTAATTTATTTTTCTATTTGTTTTTATTCTAAATCTAATTCACTGACTAAAGAATTCATTATTGTTACAGAAGTATCTGGTTGTGAAAATGAGTTATAAACATCATGAGTAAAACCATGCCCATCAAAAGAAGATTCATCAACTGTAAGTTTTGTAGAATCATATTTTCCTTCGAATACAACCTTTGTAATTGTTTGCTGTGATGATTCTTTATTTATTTCTGTTAACTCTATTTCTGGGCCCCTACAACCTTCTCCATTAGTGTAAATTTTGAAACCAGAATCAATTTCTTTAGCATATTTATCAATATGATATAAAAGATTTAATTGTCTAACTCTATAATTTACAGTACTTTGGACAGAAAATCTTATTTCTCTGAGAGATTCTCCTTCAACTATGAATTCTGGTCTTGGAATTTGTTGAGCAGAGGTACGATCATCATACATTATATTATAAAAATCAGCTATTTGAACTAAATCAGATAGTGGTGATTTGGTTAATGCTTCATCTCTAGTTGGTTCTGGGGTTCTTCTTGATTCAATTAATTGTTGAACAGCATCGCATTCTTCTTCTCTTTGTAGAGAACCTCCAAAAATAAGTTTAAGACAAGCATAATAATCAATTATTCCTGATTCTGCTACTTGTAAATCTTCTTTAAGTTCTGTTACATCTTTGGTTTGTGAGCGTGTTTCTATTTCTTCTCTAACCACTGGAAGCTGTTGTAATCTTAGCAATAATATTTCTTCATAATTAGTAATTTGTTGGCCTTCAGCATCTCTTGTAGCAGAATATGTGTAGGAATCAATACTTGCTCGATAAGTTTCCCTTGTTCTTTCTAAGAATGTTGTTAAATCCGACATATAGCAAGGGAAATGAGTGCTATTTATAATCCTTTGCTTGTATTATAATCCATATTGTTGTACAGCTTGGCAGAGAGTTTCAACAACTTGTTCTCTTTGAATAGGTTTTTGCAAGCAGACAAGTCCTCTATCAGTTAAGGTATCAATAGTTCCGATATCTTGTGTACATAAAACAACTCCGCCAAGATTTTCTTGATGGTGCCCTTTTAATCTATAAACTCCATCTCTAAGTTCGTAAAGAGCCTCACTACAAGCTCTATCTGATCCATAAATAAGATCTGATCCTTTGGATGAATAACCCATTTGATCACCAGTTACTAAAATATCAATTCTTCTTCTGCCGCGCCTTGGTGGTTCATAATCTCGCGATAGATGACTCAACTTTACTCCATCCTCTCTTGTATTAGCGATTGCATTAGTTACAACAAAGGGACTTGTAACAGTACCATCATACTGACCTCTTGAGTATGAGGAACCTATTACTACTTGATACACTTCAGCTTCTGTTCCTTCAAGAACTTTTGAAAGTACTGCTAAAACTTCTCCATCATCATCAATCCAGAGTATTCTTTTTCCTTTTAGTGGTTTATCAGACATAGTATTACACCCTTGTTTTTGAAGGAATACAAGCGTATTTATATGTATTTTCTACTTAGTTTGGTTGTGTTTAGTACGAATTTCGTAGAATAATAGAAAGGTTTATATAGTATATCGTAATCCTAGTACGAACGGGTGGCAAAAATGGACAAATTAGATACCCAAATACTCAAACGATTGAAACAAGACGGCAGGAAGAGCAATCTAAGTATTGCAAAAGAAGTAGGTGTTTCAGAGGGCAGTATAAGGAAAAGGCTTGCGAAGTTGAAGGAATCTGGTATTATCCAAAGGTTTACCATACAAACTAAGAATGCTGTTGGTGCTATTTTGAATGTGAAAACAGCTCCTGAGATTGCGACAAGTGAAATCTCAAAACAAATAAAAAGCAGTGGTGCACTCCGTGTCTTTGAAGTGGCAGGGAGATATGAAATAGTCTGTTATATTCAAGCAGAATCATTACAAGAAATTAATGATCATGTTGAACAGATAAGGGCAATAAAAGGTGTTAAAGAAACACAAACCTTGCCTGTGTTAAAAGAGGATTGAAATTTAAAGGGTGGAAAAATGAAAGTTGGATTTTTATATTCAAGGATGAGAAAAGAAGAAAGATTATTATTAGATGAACTTAAAAAAAGAGAAGGCGTAGAAGTAGATATGCTTTTTGATCCTGAGTTAGTTTTTACAATGGGTGAAAACAAATTTGATCATGATGTTATAATTGAAAGATGTGTTAACCATAGTAGGGCTTTGTATGCAATGAGAATGTTTAATGATATGGGAATTCCCACTGTTAATACTTATCATGTTGCAGATGTTTGTGGAAGTAAGTTTTTAACAAGTGCTGCATTAATTAAGAATAATGTGCCGTCGGCAAGAGTTAAAATAGCCTTTACACCAGAGTCTGCATTAAATGCTATTGAAGAATTTGGTTACCCGTGTGTTTTAAAGCCAGCAGTTGGTTCATGGGGAAGATTAATTAGTAAGATTAATGATAGACAATCTGCTGAGTCAATCTTAGAACACAAACAAATCTTAGGTAGTTATCATCATTCAATATTTTATGTTCAAGAATATGTTGATAAGCCAAACAAAAGAGATATTAGAAGTTTTGTAATTGGTGATGAATGTATAGCTGCAATTTACAGAACAAGCGAACATTGGATTACAAATACATCAAGAGGAGGTAGTGCTACAAATTGTGAAGTTACTCCAGAGTTAGCTAAGATTTCAGTAGATGCTGCAAAAGCAGTTGGTGGAGGAGTTGTAGCTATTGATTTATTTGAAACTGATGATGGTTTTATAGTTAATGAAGTTAATTACACAATGGAATTTAGGAATAGTATTGACACAACTGGTGTTAATATTCCAGAGAAAGTTGTGGATTATGTTTTAGCAGTTGGTCGAGGAGAAATCAAACAATAAAATAGGCGAATGTCCTGTATGGGACATAAATGTCTAATCATATTTTGGAGGCGTTAAATAATGAAGAAAATTAGAGTTAGTATTGTTGGAGCATCTGGTTATACGGGTGGAGAATTACTAAGACTTTTACTTAGACATCCTAATGTTGAAATAGTGCAAGCTACATCTGAATCAAATGCAGGAAAGTTTGTGCATAAATTACATCCTAATCTTAGAAAGCAAACAACATTGAAGTTTTGTTCAATAAAAGAATTAGAAAAAGTAGATGTGTTGTTTTTAGGTTTACCACATGGAGTAAGCTCTGAAAAAATGGAATACTTTATGTCAAAAGCAGACATGATTGTAGACAAAGGTGGAGATTTTAGATTAAATAGCAAAGAAGCTTATGAAAGATGGTATAATTATGATCATCCACATCCTGAGTTAATTGAAAAGTTTGTTTATGGAATACCAGAATTACATAGAGATTATATTAAAAAAGCAAAATATGTTGCATCTGCTGGTTGTAATGCAACTGCTACAATATTAGCTTTGTATCCTTTGTATAAACATGGATTAATTGATGTTGAAAGGACTGTTGTAGAAGCAAAAGCAGGTTCATCTCAAGGTGGAGTAAAAGTAAATCCTGGTTCACATCATCCTGAAAGACATGGAGTTGTTAGATGTTATAAGCCTTATGGGCATAGACACATTGCAGAGATGTTACAAGAATTGAATGCAGAAAATATTCACTTTAGTGCAACATCTATTGAAATGGTTAGAGGAGTTTCAACAACATGTCATGTGTTTTTGAAAGAAGACATGAGTGAAAAAGATATTTGGAAAGTTTATAGAGAGGAATATGGTGATTCTCCTTTTATTAGAATTGTTAAAGAGAGAGAAGGAATTTATAGACTTCCAGAACCAAAAATAGTCATGGGAACAAACTTTTGTGACATTGGTTTTGTAAAAGATGTTAATAGTAATAGATTAGTTGTCATTAGTGCAATCGATAACCTAATGAAAGGTGCAGCAGGACAAGCATTACAATGCATGAATCTAATGTGTGGATTTGAAGAAGATTTAGGATTAGATTTTATTGGATTGCATCCTGTTTAAGGAGATAAAATGATAATCGTTAAAGTTGGTGGGCAGAAAGGAATCAATTATGATTTTGTGCTAGAGGATTTTGCAAAGCAGAAAGACATTTTGTTAGTTCATGGTGGGAAAGGTGTACTTGAAGAGATTTCAACTAAATTAGGAAAGCCTCCTAAGTGGGTAGAAACTGCATCTGGTTTTACATCAAGAAGAACAGATAGGGAAACAATGGACATGTTTACAATGGTCTATGCTGGAAAGCAAAACAAAATGATAGTTGAGAAATTGCAATCTCTTGGTGTGAATGCTGTTGGAATGTGTGGTATGGATGGAAAAAGTGTTATTGCTAAGAGAAAGAATATTAAAATTGTTGAAAATGGTAAGAAAAAAATCCTAAGAGATGATTACACTGGGAAAATTGTTCAAGTTAATCCAGGATTGATTAGAATGTTAGTTGAAAATGGTTTTTCGCCAGTAGTTTGTCCGCCTGCATTAAGTGAAGAAAATGAACCATTGAATGTTGATGGGGATCGAATGGCTGCAGAGATTGCTAAAGCTTTTAAGGCAGATACTGTGATTTATTTATCTAATGTTCCTGGTTTACTTAAGGATAAAGATGATGAGTCTACTTTAATTGAAGAAATAAATAAAGATAATGTTGAAGAATTTATGCAATTTGCACAAGGAACAATGAAAAAGAAAGTCATGGGTGCAATGGAAGCTGTAGAAGCAGGTGTTAGTAAAGTTGTTTTTGCTGATGCACGTTTAGAAAATCCAATTACAAATGCATTAAATGGAAAAGGGACTGTGATAGAATGAGTAATACAATTGAATTAGAAGAAAAGTATGACCTTGGAACATATCCAAAAAGAGATTTAGTTTTAGTTAGAGGTAAGAATGCAATTGTTTGGGATGACTCTGGCAATGAATATATTGATTGTGCAACTGGTGTAGGTGTTGCAGCTGTTGGTCATTGTAATGATAAGGTTGTTAAGGCAATTAATGAACAATCTGGTAAGTTAATAACTACCTATGGGATGTTTTACAATGATGTTCGTGCTAGATGTGAAGAAAAGTTAATGCAAATAGTTCCAAGTAATTTGAAAAGAGTATTTTTATGTAATTCTGGTGCAGAAAGTGTTGAGGCAGCAATTAAAATAGCTAGAGCTTCAACTGGTAAGAAAAAGATAATTAGTTTGATGAAAGGTTTTCATGGGAAAACAATGGGTAGTTTGAGTGCTACATGGGATAAAAAGTATAAAGATATGTTTGCACCATTAATTCCAGATATTGTGCAAGTTCCTGCAAATAATTTTGATAAATTAAGTGAAGCTGTTACAGATGATACTGCAGCAATTTTGCTTGAGTTAGTGCAAGGTGAAGGTGGAGTTAGATTACTTGATAGAGAATATGTTGATAAAATTAGAGAATTGTGTAATGATAAGAATGTTTTGTTAATAATTGATGAAGTGCAAACTGGTTTTGGAAGAACTGGTAAAATGTTTGCATCGCAATTGTATGAAGTAGAACCAGATATAATGTGCACTGCAAAGGCAATTGCAGGCGGTGTACCAATGGGTGCAACATTTGTACGTGAAGGTATTGAATTACCAAAAAAGTCTCATACAAGCACTTTTGGTGGCAATGCATTAGCTTGTGCTGCATGTCTTGCAACAATTGATGTAATTGAAAGTGATGATCTTTGTAATAATGCTAATGAACTTGGTGAGTATTTTAGAAATCAAGTTGAAGGTCTTGGTTTAGAATGTGTTAGAGAAGTTCGTGGTTATGGTTTAATGAATGCAATTGAATTAAAAGAAAAAGCAGGACCTTATGTTCAAAAGTTTCAGGAAAAAGGTATTATAATTTTGTTAGCTGGAGCTACTGTGTTAAGGTTTTTGCCGCCATTAGTTATAACAAAAGAAGAATTAGATAAAGTAATTAAAGTGATTGGTGAAGTGTTGGCTTAATTAGTGAGGTACTTTCATAAAATGGATCAAAAAGAATTATTGAAAAAAGCAGTTGAGATTTATTCTCCAACTAATGAAACAGAAAAGATTGGTGAGTTTTTAGTAGAAAGTATGCTAGAACTTGATTTTGATAAGGCTTATGTAGATAAAGTGGGAAATGCTGTTGGAGAAATTGGTAATGGCCAGAGAACAATTTTAATGTTGGGTCATATGGATACTGTAGCTGGAGAAATTGATGTAAAAGAAGATAAGAATAAATTATTTGGAAGAGGTAGTGTTGATGCAAAAGGTCCTTTGTGTAGTTTTATTAGTGCAGCTGCTAATGTTAAGGATAAGTTAAATGCAAAAGTAATTGTAGTTGGTGCATATGATGAAGAAGGTCCTAGTAATGGAGCAGAATTTATTTGTAAAAATACTGGGCTTAAACCAGATTTTATTATAATTGGAGAACCCTCTGGAACAAATGGAATTACATTAGGTTATAAGGGCAGAGTTTTGTTTGATTTTAAATTAGAAAAAGAATGTAGCCATAGTGCTTCTGGAGAATTAAGTAGTTCTGATGTTGCAGTTGAGTTTTATACAGTTTTAAGAGCAATGGCTGAATTACATAATGAAGGGAAAAGCATATTTGAAAAATTAGATATTTGTATTTTAGGAATTAATTCAGAAAATGATGGAATTGTAGATAAAGTAGATTTAAAAGTGGCTTATAGAATTCCGCCAAGTATGGATGTTGCAGAAGTTAAGAAACAAGTTGATGAACAAAAGCCAGATAATTGTAGAATTAAGTTTAGTTGGGATTGTGAACCAATAAAAGCAAGTAAACAAAATGATTTAGTTAAGTGTTTTCTTACTTCAATTAGGAAGAATGAATTAGATCCTAAGTTTAAAGTAAAAACAGGTACATCTGATATGAATATCTTAGGGAATTGTTTCAATTGTCCTATTGTAACTTATGGGCCAGGTGATTCTTCATTAGACCACACACCAAATGAACACATTGTTTTAGATGATTATGATAGATCTATTACTGTGTTAATGGATGTGTTGCTTTCTTTGGCTTGAGTAAATTTATAAATTGAGTTTTATTCCTTTTTTTAATGAAATTCTCACATATTGCTGATGTACATATTGGTGCTTGGAGAGATCCAAAAATGCATAACTTAAGTACAGAAGCATTTATCCAAGCAATTGATAGAAGTATTGAAAAAAGCGTAGATTTCATATTAATAGCTGGAGATTTGTTTAATACTTCATTGCCGCCTATTGACAAATTAAATATTGTTGTGAAAAAGTTAAGAGAATTAAAGAATAAAGATATTCCTGTATATGTGATAGCAGGTTCGCATGATTTTTCTCCTTCTGGCAAAACTATGCTAAAAGTACTTGAAAATGCTGGATTATTACATTATGTAGTTAAAGGAGGGGTTGATGAACAAGGAAAACTATGTTTAAGGTTTACTCAAGATGAGAAAACAGGGGCTAAAATCACTGGAATGATGGGTAGAAAAGGTATGTTGGAGAGAAAATACTATGAAACCTTACATACAGAACAATTAGAGCAAGAAGAAGGCTTTAAAATATTCATGTTTCATACTGCTTTGACTGAATTAAAGCCAAAACACCTTGAAAAAATGGCATCTTCACCTATTTCATTCTTGCCAAAAGGTTTTGATTATTATGCTGGTGGACATGTACATATTATAGATAGTATGTCTACAGATACACATAAGAATGTAATTTATCCCGGACCTTTGTTTCCTGTAACTTTTGCAGAAATTGAAAAACTACAATATGGAGGGTTTTATGTTTATGACAATGGCAATATGTTGTATGAACAAATAAAAATTAAACCTGCTTTATCTTTATTATTTAAGTCTGAAAAAAAGGATGCAAAACAAATTGAAGCGGAAATTTTACAAGAATTAGAAAATAAAGATGTAAAAAATACAATTGTAACTATGAGGGTTGTTGGTTCGATGCATGGAAGACCCAGTGAAATTGATTTTAAGAAGATTTTTGATATTTTATATGAAAAAGATGCTTATTATGTTATGAAAAGTACTTCTTTGCTTAAAGGTGATATATTTGAAGAAATTAAAGTAGAACAAAAAGAAAATGCAGATGAATTAGAAGAAAGTTTAATTGAAGAACACTTAAATCAAGTAAATATTGAAGGATTTAGTAAAAATGAAGAGAAAGACTTGATTTTAGACTTAATGCAAACATTAAACACACAAAAACAAGAAGGAGAAAGAGTAAACGACTTTGAAGAAAGATTAAAAAAAGAAATACAAAAAATTATTGAAATAGATATTTAGTTAATTCTTACTTTTTTGTAAAAAATTTTGTCGTCGACAAATTCTTATTTTTAGTATAAATTATTAAAAAAAATCGATATATTTATAAAGAATAACGTACAAAAGTAATAATCAAGTAGTAAAAACTACTAATTATGTAAAACCAAAGGAGGTATTTAAGATGGCAACAAGAAGAAGGAGAACAACACGAAGAAAAACTGTTCGAAGAAAGACTACAAGAAGAAAAGTGACTAGAAGAAAACCAGCAAAGAGAAAAACAACACGAAGAAAAGTAACTAAGAGAAAGAAAACAACAAAAAGAAAGACTACAAAGAGAAAAGCTAAAAAAAGAGTTGTTAAAAAAAGAAAAGTGACAAAGAGAAAGAAAACAACAAAAAGAAGAGTAAAGAGAAAAACAACTAAAAGAAAAGCTAAAAAAAGAGTTGCAAAAAAGAGAAAACCTGTAAGAAGGAAAAAGAAAGCAACTAAAAAAAGAACAGTAAAGAGAAAAACAAAAAAAAGAGTTGTTAAAAAAAGAAAAGTAACTAGAAGAAAGAAAACTACTAAAAGAAGAACCACAAAAAGAAAAACAACTAAAAGAAGAGTTACTAAAAAAAGAAAAACTACAAAGAGAAAAGTGACTAGAAGGAAACCTGTAAGAAGGAAAACAACAAAGAGACGAACTACCAAAAGAAGAACCACAAGAAGAAAGACTACTAAAAGAAGAACAACTCGAAGAAGAAGACGTTAAGCCTTTTTCTTTTCTTTATTTTTTTTATTTCTTATAAAATCATTAAAATCTAGAAATAGCTATTATTCTACTACTAAACCGCACTTTTTACAGATTAGTTCACCTTTTACATATTCAACTTCGCCACCACATTCAGGGCATTTTCTTTCTTTACCTTCTCTTTGAATATCTCGAAAGCTTGTTTCTGACATTTTAAGCCACCTTGTTGATAATATTACTTATTAACAGATTTATTAATTTTGCCAAAATAAAGGTTTTACATATAAAATATAGGGAAAAGTATACTAGAAGAGAAAAGTGCTCTCAAATCAGCTTATTTTAGCTTAAAGCGTAATATTTAAATAGGCCGTACGCTTGGAAATATTCATTAAATATAATTTATTCATGAGGTGATTAAATGGCAAAGAAAGAAAAAGTAGCAACTGGGCTTTATTTAGTTGCAATTGTAGGAATTGTAGCTGTTGTTAGCTTAGTTGTGCTAGTGTTAAATTCTGGTGGAAGTAGTACAACAAGTTTAGCAACCGAGGATTTAGCTGGAGAAGCAAAGAATGCTCTAAATTTACAGAGTTTAGTGTCTAAACAAGCAGTTTTGAATATGTTAAATGAATGTGATCTTCATAGTGAAGGTGATAATGATCATTTAGTAGATTATACAACATTTTCTAATGATGGTTCTGGTGTATGTAATACTATTTGTAATGATGTTGGTAAAACATGTATAGCTGCAAGTGCGTTGTTCTTTGATGCTCAAGGAGATTATGATATTACTACAATACCAATAGAATGTGACAACAGTAATGATCAATACAGACCATTTGATGAAGTAGAAGATTATTTCTCTGTGGCATCTTGTACTTGTTGTTCAAATTAATTTTTTTATTTCTTTTTCTTACCATTTAGTGATCAATAACGAAAGACTTAAATAGGCTTTATCTTTTCTTTGAATCTTATGTTAAGAAGATATTTACCTTTAATTGTATCTGTAATTTTAGCTGGAACATTATTAAGTCCTCGGTGTTTTGGTAGTGGAGATGTTTTAGAAAATAGTAGAATAATAGAACCAGAAACTACAGCTTCAGTTGAATATACATCAGAAAGTCCAGAAGTAGGATACCGTAATGGAGCAAGCACGTTTGATCAAGAACATGATGATGACGATGGACTTACTAGTTTAATTGGAGATTATATCAGGGAGGCAAAAAAACATTCTACTGACCAAACCAATTCTCTTGTTAACAAAATCGATAAATTAGAAATACAATGTACCAATGGCAGATTCATGATTCCTGGAAATAAAGATGATGAGAAAGACATAAGAAACAGATTCGAAAGAATGGGAACAGAACCAGAAGAAGTTGATTGTTATGATAATTCTATGGAAGACACATATGTAACAGAAGAAGCTGAATATTTTGTAAAAACATATTTAGAATATGAATTTTTGTGTGAAAATATAGCTTCAGAAGGCATGGAAGCAGTAAGACTTCTAAACCAAGAATATTTACCTGAAGTGGATTCTGCCATAAGAACATGGCAACAAAATCCTGTTTCTGACAATGGTGAATTTGTTTCAGGACAAATGAATGATGCTATTCTTGATCATTATTTAGTTCAAGAAGAAACAGAAAAATTTACTTGCTTTGCTGTAGATTTGTATAAAGTGGATCTTGTCAGTCCAATTAATTAAATTTGTTTTCTAAGAAGTCTTTGAACTTTTCCAAGGCTTTTTTTCTGAATAGATTGACATCGCCTGGTTGCCTGAGTTCGCCGTATGTCTGATTTTGGTTTTTTGGTATGAAAATAGTATCTTGGCCCCAGCCTTGTGTACCTTTTTCTTCATTTGCTAGAGTACCTTCTTCTTCACCTAAGAAAGTTACTGGTTCTTTGCCTGGTTCACAAAATCCAATAGCTGATTTGTAATAGATTTTCCTGTTTTCTTTGTTTTCCATTAATTTGAGAAAACCTTTGTTTCCAATTCTTTTGTGAATATATGCTGTGCATGTTCCTGGGAAATCATTTAATGCTTCAATAAAAAAACCAGAATCTTCTACGCAAATTGGTTTTCCATAACATTCAACAAGTTGTTTAGCTGCTTGTTTTACAATTTCTTCAGGATTATCATGTCTAAGTTCAGGATAATCATAAGAATCTTGTGTGATATTATGTTCTGGTTCTAAAACTGCTTTGAATTCTGCTACTTTGTTTTTATTTGTAGTAATTAAATAGATTTCCATCTTTCTTATGGTGTTTTTCTTAACATTGTTCTTGGAAATGCTATTGCATCTTTGATATTATCAAGTTTACAAATCCAAGCTAGAACTCTTTCTAAACCAACACCATAACCAGAATGTGGAACAGATCCATATTTTCTTAAATCAAAATACCATGCATAGTTTTTTGGATCTTCTCCTTCGTTTTTTAATCTTTTTTCCATATCTTTTACATCTAAAGATCTTTGGCTACCACCGACAATTTCACAATAACCTTCTGGAGCAAGCATGTCAAAGCATAATGCTTCGTCTTCATTTGCTGGATCAGCTGGTTTATAGAATGCCATTACATTTCTAGGATAATGTGTAACAACAACAGGTGTGTCAAAGTTTCTCATTAATGTTTCTTCTTCAATAGTTCTTAGATCTTTTCCAAATGGAACTTCTAGGTTGTTTTTTTCTTTTAGAAGTTTTAATGCTTCTCTGTATTTTATTGTTGGCCATGGTTTTTTTACTATTTTCTTTAGTTTTTCAACGTCTTGGCCTAGAAATTTTAGATCTTCTTCATGTTTTTCAATTACTTTTTTTATACAATATTTTAGTTCTTCTTTTGCAAATTCAGTTACTTCATGTAAATCCATCCATGCTGCTTCCATTTCAACCATCCAAAATTCTGATAAATGTCTTGAGGTTTTTGATTTTTCTGCTCTAAATGTTGGTGCAGTGTCATAAATTCTTTCTAATGAGAAGATTGCTGCTTCTGCATACAATTGCCAAGATTGACTTAAATAAGTAATATCATCGTAATATTTTACTTCAAATAAAGTTGAACCGCCTTCACATTGACTTGGTTGCAAAATTGGTGGGTCAAACTTGTAAAAATTGTTTTTTTGAAAGAATTCTTCTCTTGCAAAAGTGTAAGTACTTCTAATTCTTAAGATTGTACTCATTTTTTTAGATCTAATCCATAAATGTCTTTTATCTAATAGAAATTCTGGACTTTGGTCTTTTGTAATTGGGTATTTATCAGAGTCACCAATAATATTAAAGTCTGTTACACTAATTTCATAACCTGTTGGAGCTCTTTTGTCTTCTTTTATTTCTCCTGTTACTTCCATTGATGTTTCTACTTGTAATTTGTCTGCAATTTTGAATTTTTCATCTCCAAGTTTGGCTTTTTCAATAACACATTGAATTGTTGTTTCAGCATCTCTAAGAACAATGAATTTAAGTTTAGAGCTGCCTCTTTCTCTATATACCCAACCTCTGATGTTTACTTTACCTGAGGCTTTTTTCATTGCTTCTGTAATTGATAGGAATTTTGTCATAGATGGTTAGAATTGTGCTTTGTTTTTAAAGTTTATCCAAAGGATAAACTAAGAAGTCGTAGACTTCTGTGGTTTATTAGTATCCAACGAGAATCAAGTAAATAACTAATCCAAATAATAGAACTACAATTGCGCAAATAGCTCTGACCCAGTCATCGCTTTGTTTCATAAAGAATTTTAATAGTGATTTTCTCATTAAAGGTGGATGGAATACGAATAATCCTACAAATAGCACTCCAATGATTGCAGACATGAATACTTGGCCAATTGTTATTTCATCTAATAGAAGGTTGATGAATAAGAAAATTAAGATTACATAGATTAAAGTCATGATTTTAAAGAAAACCTCTGGCATATCATGCATTTTTTTCATGATTTTCTTCATGAGTTTTGGATTGAAAATACCAGGTAATCTAAATAAGATTGCCATTGCTGCTAAAACGACTGCAATTAGTTCAATTGGTGTCATGGTTATTTTTTAAGAAGATTGATATATAAATTTTATGAAGACTGTCACCGAAAGGCTTATAATAAGAATACAATTTCTCAATAGAATGGCTAAGACATTTGAAATTAAAGCAAAAGACGGTAAAGCTAGGACTGGTGTGTTAAATACAGTACACGGTAGTGTTGAGACTCCTTTTTTTATGCCTGTAGCTACAAAAGCTGCTGTGAAACACATAATTCCAGATGATCTTAAAGAAATGAATGCAAATGCTATAATTGCAAATGCTTTGATTTTGGATTTAAATCCTGGTGCAAAATATATTAAAGAAAGGGGTGGATTACACAAGTTTATGAATTATGATAGGGTTATTTTTACTGATTCTGGTGGTTTTCAAATGATTAGAAGTAGTTTTTATGAAAAAACAACCAAAGATGGAGTTATTTTCAAAGATGTGTTAAATCAAAATAAGAAATTTCTAGCTACACCAGAATATGTTGTAAAAATTCAAGAAGATCTTGGCAGTGATGTGATAATGGTTTTAGATGACCATAATAAATATGGCTTAGATAAAGAAAAGCATGCAAAAGCTGTTGAACAAACTTACCAGTGGGGTAAAAGATGTTTGGAAGCAAAGACTGGAAAGAATTTAATGTTTGGAATTATTCAAGGAGGAACTTTTCCTGATTTAAGAAAGAAAAGTGCAGAATTAACAGCTTCATTAAATTTTGATGGGATTGCAATTGGTGGTCTAGGAATTGGTGAGAGTGAGGAAGAGCAGAAAGAAGCAATTGATATTTGCATTAATGAACTTCCTGAAGACAAACCAAGATATGTTATGGGTGTTGGTAATCCTTTGCAGATGTTAGTTGCTGTAAGATTAGGAATAGATTGTTTTGATAGCGCCTATCCAACACAAAATGCAAGACATGATACAATTTTTACAAGAAAAGGAAAAATAGATATTGCAAAAGCAAAACATAACGACAATGAAGGACCATTGTGTGATGATTGTGATTGTTTTGTTTGTAAAAAATATTCAAGATCTTATATTCGACATTTAGTTAAAATGGAAGAACCAATTGCATTAAGATTAAAAAGTTATCATAATGTCAGATTTATGCAAAAGTTGTTAGAAGATGCAAGAGTTGCTATTAAGGATGGAAAGTTTGAAGAGTTTTTTAATAATTTTAAGAAAGGTTGGGAAAGATAGTTACTTTGGAAGTTCATTTGATAATACTTTAATCATTTCAGAAATATCTTCAACAAAATAATCAGGGTTTTCTTTTTCCAATAATTCATTATTTTGTGCTCCTGTCTTAACACAAACTACCTTTACTTTTGCATTCTTTGCCATTTGAATATCTGCAACAGTATCACCTACATAAATGCACTCTTCTTTTTTAACACCTAATTCTTCAATCTCTAGTAATAATCCTTCTGGACAAGGTCTTGGTTTTTTTACATCATCCACTGTAACAGTTACATCAAAGAACCTTGATAGTTTTAATTCATTAAGAAAAAAAGCAATTTCATCTCTATTAAATCCTGTGAAAATAGCTATTTTAATACCTTTATTTTTTAGCATATGAAGAGCTTCAAGAACTCCTGGGAAAAATTTGAAATGTGAAATAACTTCTTTTGGAAATACAGATTTCAATGATTTGTAACAGTCTTCTATTTTTTTATCAATATCTTGACCAGAATATGATGTTTCTACTGCAGTTTTCAAATATATATAAGTACTTCTTCCAAGAACATTCACTATCTTTTCTTTATTAGCTAATTCTATGCCATTATTTTGTAATGTTATATCAATGGCATTAAGTAATGCTTCATCTGTCTTTACTAAAGTCCCACCAATATCAAAAATAATTGCCTTTATCATTATAGATTACATAACTAATAGATTCTTACTTTTTCTTTAAATTTAATTTCAAACTTAATTCATCGAGTTGTTCTGGTTTTAAGGATGATGGACTATTGTCGACTGGTGATTGTGCGTTTTTGTTTTTTGGGAATGCGATGACTTCACGAATATCATTTAATCCAAGCATTAATGTAACTAATCTATCAAAGCCAATTCCAATTCCGCCATGAGGTGGTGCACCGTATTTGAAAGATTCCAAAAGATAACCAAATCTTTCTTCTGCTTCTTTTTGGCTAAATCCAATAACTTTCATTATTTTTTCTTGAATATCTGTTCGATTTATTCTTAAACTTCCAGAACCCATTTCTTCTCCATTCAATACAAGATCAAATTGTGTGCAAAAGACTTTTGATGGATCTTCTTCAATAAATTTCATTGTTTCTTTTGTTGGCATGCAGAACATGTGATGTGACATCTCCCATCTTTTGTCGTCTTCATTCCATTCAAATAATGGAAAGTCTGTAATCCAACAAAAGTTGAATTCATCTTTTATTAAGTTTAATTCTTTGCCAAGTCTTTTTCTTATTTTGTTCATAACTTCATTTGCATTTTTTGGTTTGTCTGCACAGAAAAATAAAACATCTCCTGGTTGTGCATTTAGTTTTTGGATAATTTGTTTTTGTAATTTATCATTAAAGAATTTTACAATACTTCCTTCTAATCCTTTGTCAGTCATTTTCATCCAAGCAAGGCCTTTTGCACCGACATCTTGTGCATATTTAACATATTTATCAATGACTTTTCTTGAAAATAGTTCTCCAGACTTTTCTGCATTAATTGCTTTTACTATGCCTCCTTTATCGACGACACTTTTGAAAACACTAAAGTCACTATGACTCATTTCTTCTGTTAAATCTTTTAGTTCTAGGTTAAATCTTAAGTCTGGTTTGTCTGTTCCATATTTTTCCATTGCTTCTTTGTAAGAAAGTTTTTTGAATGGTGTTTTTAGTTTATTTTTTAGGATTTTTTTGAAGATTTCTTGCATCATTTCTTCTGTTAAATTAAAAATATCATTAACTTCAACAAAACTCATTTCTAAATCAATTTGTGTGTGTTCTGGTTGACGATCTTGTCTTAAATCTTCATCTCTTAAGCATCTTGCTAATTGGAAATATCTGTCAAAGCCTGAAACCATTAAAATTTGTTTGTAAATTTGTGGGGATTGTGGTAGGGCGTAAAACTTCCCTGGGTTAACCCTAGAAGGAACAACATAATCTCTTGCACCCTCTGGTGTTGATTTAATTAATAATGGTGTTTCTATTTCTAGGAAATTTTTTGATGATAAGAATTGTCTTATTAATTGAGCTGTATTGTGTCTTGTTTTGAAATTGTTTTGCATATCTTGTCTTCGCATGTCTAAATAACGATATTTTAATCTTAGATCATCACCAACTGCATCTGGATCATCCATTTCAATTGGTAAAGTTTCTGAAGAGCTTAGGATAGTTAATTCATCTGCAAGAATTTCTATTTGACCAGTTGCCATATTTGGATTTTCTAGGTTTTTGCCTCTGTAACGTACTTTCCCAGTTACTTGTAAAACATCTTCTCTGCCTAGTTTTTGAGCTTTTGCGTGTATGTCTTTTTTATGTTGTGGATCAAAGACTATTTGAGTAAAGCCATATCTATCTTTTAGATCTATGAAAATAAGGCCACCGTGGTTTCTCTGAGCAATATTCCAACCACATAGTGTTACTTGCTTGGTTTTTTGCTTTAATGTTAGTTCTCCGCATGTGTGTGTTCTAAGCATGAGTTATCAGAGCAAGGTGTTATATATAAAGATTATCTAATTTAAGGCTAATATGAAATCCTAGTTCTAAACAGAATATTTTAAATACGAGTTTCTCGT
>CAZKVI010000014.1:25078-36022 GCA_964556185.1 uncultured Methanosarcinales archaeon | reverse complement strand
CACCATTATCTGTTGGATTCATACTTCCAGTAATTACAATATTATCATCTAAAATACAAAACTTATTGTGCATTAATGCTCTTCCAGGATTATCTTCATCTGTAACAACCTTAGCATTTTTCGAATCCAACACATCAATCACTTTCTCAAGTTCCAAATCAAAAAAAGCACACTTAATATCAATAGAATTCTCTAAAAACCCCAACAATACTCCTTCACAATCATCATGTGGACAAAAATACACATCAATAGTTCCATTCTCTTCAGGAATTATTTCTTTAATTACATGTCCAGTATAACTACAACTACAGATAAACAAAACAACTGCTAAAACTATCACCAATCTCATAAATATACATTGTTTTTATTCTTCATAAAACCTAACCAAATTTTTTCGGAAATTTTCCCAAAAAAGTGGGAAGATTTTCATTATCTTAGCAACAATATTTATAAATCACCATAAACCTTCTTTTTCAAGTAAAATGGATGATATTGAAAAACAACTAGACACTTTAAACCAAACAATTTCTGAGAATGATATAAATATTGCAGTTATTTGTCTTCCAGGAGAGAATTGTAAAGATGAAATCTCTAACTCAATAACAAAAGTAGGAATGCACCCTAATGTTTTCAATTACACAAACACTAGAGTTGATTTAAGTAAATACGATGGTTATATAATAACAGGTGGTGCTTCTCAAGATGATGTAGAAATCTCAGATGATTCTATTATGCATTACATAAGATTTGAAGCAACAAAAGGAAAACCAGTTCTAGGAATTTCCACTGGAGCAGAAATACTAATTAAAACAGGAATCTTACCTGGATTAATAGATAAAGTTAATTTTACTTCACTAAAAATAAATAATATTGTTAAAACACACAAATACACTTGGAAACATATAACTAAATCTTGCAACAGAGATACGGCATTTACTAATTTGATAGGAACAAGTGAAGTTTTGCAATTAATAACACATAATAAAGAAGGACATTTTGAAATAAATGAACAAGAAACACTAAAACAATTAAATGAAAATGACCAAATTGTATTTAATTATAATTCATCAAAAATTGCAGCCCTGTGTAATAGGGAAGGGAATGTTCTTGCAATAACACACAATCCAGCAAGATCTAATTGGGAACCAAATGTAACAATTAATGGAAATAAAATCTTCAATGAACCAGGCCATGGCCAAAAGATATTTACTTCAATGAAAAAATACATTGATGAGAACAAAACATGGGATTGAATAAAAAGAACATAATATTACATACTTTATCAATTATTTTATTAGTCTCAGCAATAATAATCATTTTAATAATGAATTCTAATATTTCTTCTTTAGAACAAGCAAATAATGTACTTCAATCACAATTAACAAAAGAAACACAGGAGCATGAACAAACTAAACTTCAATTACAATCAGAATTATCTGGCCTTAGTCAAGAAAACGTAGAACTAACAGAAAACTTAGATGACCTTAACTCTAGTTATGCTGAATTAGATGAATCACACACATTCTTAGAACAAAGATTTGAAGGATTGAAAACAGAAGTTAACGACGTTATAATAAAAATTCAAGATTATGAAGATGAACTACAAGATTCAATGCAATGGTTTAATGATAACTCTAATTTAGATATCCTTGACTCAGATTATGCAATAAAGAAATACTTAGAAACAAAATGTATTATGAAAAGCCATGGTAGATGTAGAATAAAAACAGGTTGTCTTTTTCTAATAAACACTGAAAAAATGGACTTAGAATATAAATATGATATTCAAACATCTAATGAAGTAGATCAATTGCAATCTTTGAATGAATTTGTAGACAATGACGGAGGAGATTGTGAAGACTTCTCATTATTTTATAAGGCAGAATTTAACTATTTGTTAGATTATTGTAGTGATATTGATGAATCTAATATCTTTTTAGAAGCATGGGTCTCTGCTGATGACATTTATGATAGATATGCCTTAGATTTTAATAGAAATTGGTTTGTAATAGGAGCAGAAGAAGTTGATTTACCAAACAATTACATTTACCCGAACATAATTTGTGGTCTTCTTCCAACTACTTCTGGATCAGTCTCTGGTCATTGTGTTATAGCATTCACAGAACAAAAAATAACCTCGACAGATAACCTAGATTTATTAGATAAAGCACCAATTATTGAACCACAGACTGGCCACTATATGGGGTTAATTAATGATGAATCATCATATATTTATCTTTTAACACCTTCATATTATGCTGAAGTTAAAAATACATATGGTAATCCATACATTTACGAAGTAATTACAGATGATGACCTATTCTTGTTTTCTTTTGATGAAGAAGAATGGATGAGTTATTCTAGTTTTTATGAAGAATTATCAGATAAAGAAGAAGAACTAAGAAGTATAATCTAATCTAATTTCTCACAAAATTCTTCTAGAAGATCCATGCCTTTTTCTATTTCTTTCATAGATGTTGCATAACTTAACCTAACATGGTCATCCATTCCAAAACCTGTTCCTGGAACAGAAGTTACTTTTGCTTTTTTTAACAATTTCTCACAGAACTCATCTGCTTTTAATCCAGTTTTTAAAATATTAAAAAATGCATAAAATGCACCATGTGGTTTATCACAGTGTATATTTTCCATTTTATTTAATCTTTTAACCATATAATCTCTTCTTTTTTTGTACGCTTTTCGCATTTCTGTAACATAACTTTGTGGACCTGTTAATGCTTCAATTGCTGCATATTGTGAAATAGTATTTGGATTAGAAGCACATTGAGCTTGCATTTTTGTCATTGCTTTTATCACATCACTTGGTCCAGCAGCATATCCTAATCTCCATCCAGTCATTGCATATGTTTTTGAAACAGAATTAATTACAATGGTTCTTTTCTTTATTTCTTTATTTAGTGTTGCAATACTTACATGTTTGTCATCATATGATAATTGCTCATAAACTTCATCAGAAATTACATATAAATCATTCTCAACAACTATTTTTGCAATCTTTTCTAATTCTTTTTTATTAATTGTCATACCACTTGGATTACTTGGATAATTTAATACAATTACTTTTGTTTTTTTAGTAATATAAGATTCAATACACTTAGCACTAACTTCTAATAAACTGCATTTGCAAATAACAGGAACACCTTCTGATAATTTAACTAGTTCTGGATAACTTACCCAATAAGGAGTAGGAATAATCACTTCATCTCCTTTATTTAATAAAGCCCTAAAAGCATTATCTATACATTGCTTTCCACCATTTCCAACAGTAATTTGATCATCATTATATTTTAAATTGTTATCTCTCTTAAATTTAGTAATTATTGCTTGCCTTAATTTAGGAATACCTTGTGCTGCAGTATATTTTCCCAGATCATTATTTATTGCTTTAATAGCAGCTTTTTTAACATTCTCACCTGGCGGGAAGTCAGGCTCTCCAACAGTAAATTCAACTAAATCAACACCTTTGTTTAACATATCTTTAGCTAGAGTATTAATAGCAATAGTTGAAGGAATAGGTATTTTTTTAGCTCTTTCAGATATCATAATAACTGAGGCCATAAACATATATAAAAAGGTTGTTCTTATAATAGATGTAATGGATGATTTATTCAATTTATTCTTGATAAAATATATAAATCACTCTAAATCATCTGAGTTTTGAGGTGGAAACATGAAAATATTAGTAATATTCGGAAGTGCTTCAGATAAGGAAATTTACAATCCAATCATTCAAACATTGAAACAGAAAAACCTAGATTTTAAATTCAGAATCTGCTCTGCTCACAGAACACCAGGCATGCTAGCAAAAATCTTAGAAACTTATTACGATCTAATTATAGCAGGCGCTGGTTTAGCAGCACATTTACCAGGTGTTGTAGCATCTCATGCAACTTCTCCTGTTATTGGAGTTCCATGTACTGGAAACTTTGATGGCTTAGATGCATTTTTCTCTGTTGTACAAATGCCAGGCGGAATGCCAGTTTTAGCTTCTGGTGTCAATGGAAATCCAGCTGATGTTTCTTTTTTATTTGAAAAACATGAAAAAGTAAACATTATTGGCAATCAAGAAAACAAAAGAGTTCAAAAATGCATTAAACTTCTTGAAGAATTTTCAATTGATTATGAATTTGACAAAAATGAAGGTTTGAAATTAAATTTTTATGATTTGTTAACAGAAAACCCAATACAAGAAGCAATTAATATTCCATTAAAAGATGGTTCAACAATAGAAGATGCACAATCCTTTTTTGCAAAATCAAAAAATGTATTTCATCTTGGTCTTAATAGGGGAGATAATGCAGCATTATTTGCAACACAATTAATAAAACCAGAGTTAATTGACGGTTTTAGAGAAAAAGCAGCTAAAAAAGTTTTTGAAGCTGATGAAAAAGAAAGAATAGTGAAATAAGAAACAAAGGTGATATAATTATGATTTCTGACGAAAAAATAAAAGAACAAATTAAATTTACACTAGAAAAAACAGACTTTCCAACTTTAGGAGAAAAATATGAAGGTAAAGTTAGGGACTGTTATACAAAAGGCAATCAAAGAATAATTATTGTAACAGACAAAGTCAGTGCATTTGATAAAGTTATAAGTACAATACCTTTCAAAGGCCAAGTTTTGAATCAAATGGCTAATTTTTGGTTTGAAAAGACAAAAGACATTGTAAGCAATCATGTTGTTGATGTTCCTGATCCAAATGTTATGATAACAGATGAACTTGAACCAGTAAAAGTAGAAATGGTTGTTAGAGGATATTTAACAGGAAAAAGTTCAACATCTGCTTGGACACATTATGAAAAAGGAGTTAGAAACTTTTGTGGTAATCAACTACAAGATGGAATGAAAATGGATCAAAGATTTGACAAACCAATTATAACCCCATCAACAAAAGCAGACCAAGGAGAACATGATGAAAGTATTTCTGCAGAAGAATGTGTTAAAAGAAATCTTGTAACTCAAGAACTAATGGACAAATTAAGTGAAATTAGTATGGCTTTATTTGCAAGAGGAACAGAAATCGCAGCTAAGCAAGGAATTATCTTAGTTGATACAAAATATGAATTTGGTTTAACAACAGATGGACATCCTGTTTTAATTGATGAAATACATACACCAGATTCATCAAGATTCTGGTTTGCAGATGTATATGAAGAACGATTTGAAAAAGGAGAGAGTCAAAAAAAGATTGACAAAGAATACATTCGAGCATGGTTATTAGATAAAGGCTTCAAAGGTGAAGGAGAAATCCCAACAATTCCTGAAGAAGTAAAAATCGAAGCAGCAAAAAGATACATCAAAGCATTTGAATTAATAACAGGCCAAGAATTCCAAGCAGAACCTGCTGAATTATTACCAAGAATCGAAGAAAACTTGAAGAAAGTTCAATTGCTTTGATCGTTTTGTGGAACTACCTGAATACTTGCTGTAAAATAAGGGTATTGTGATTGAAGTTCATTGTTATTAACATATCCTCCACCTAATTGAAAATAAACAGGTCCTGCACCAATAGAAGTCCAAGCCATTATTCCTTGTTCTACTTCACTAATTGAACCATTAACACCAATTTCTATATAACCAGAAGAAGTATCAACTGGATTATAGGAAACACTTGGATTAAATCTAGTTCCAACAACTGCTTCTTCATCTAATCTAGAATATGATGCTAAATCCCATAAAGTCATACGAACATTAAAACCATGTGGAAGCTCTGCAGAAACACTAAGATTAAAACTTAAAGGATCACCAACCCCCTCTACTTCATACTCTTCTTCTTTAAATCTATAATTACTACTATCTGAAGAGATAAAAGCAGATACTAAATTATCAACTGTTGCATCAATACGAACATAAGGTGGAAAAATAACAGAAGCACCAACTGATAAACCAATTCTACCTCCATTAACTGTAGTTGTTTTCTCTCTAAATTTTACTTCAGGGTTTTCTATTGCAGCAAGTTCTTCAAGACTTAATTCACTTGGATCAAAATTATCTAAATCAATGCCATCAACATGCAATTCTGGAAAGAATTCTTTTGAAACACCATATCTGTATGAGAAATCAGCTTGACCACTAAATGCTAAACCCATAAAATCACTAACCCAAAAAGCTTGTCTATATCCAATATAACCACTCAAATCTGCAACAGTTGATAAAAACAATTTATTTTCTTCAAGGTCTCCATAATAATTCATTAGATGATATGCATCATCTAATGTAAATTCACTAAAATCAAAGTTATCTAATTCAATTTCTCCTAATTCAAATTCATCAGTTTTGAAATTAACAGATGTTCTTGAATTCTTAATAAAACATAAACCAATTGGTACTTGTCCTGCATTATGAATATCAATTAATGGACCAAATCTTAAATGCCAAGAATCATAAGCATTTCCTGTTGATAAATACTTAGTTGCAAAATCTAACTTTTCTGGATCACTAAATTCTCCTCCATTTAATCCTGTAGAGTCCAGATGAAATGCATCACGAGTATATCTAAAATCATTAGTTCCAAAACTAAAATCAGCATCAAAATATACTGTTACATCATCTGATTCTTCTTCATCTGTTTCAATGTCATCTACTTTAGATCTATTTGGAAGAGTTATTGGATTCAAAAAATATTCTGTACTAAATGGATTAGTTTGTGTTGGAGTTAATGTTGAAGTAATAGTAGGTGTTTGCGCTTCAACCTGCGGTTCTTCTTCAGCCACAGAAGCTTTATCAGCTTCTTGGGTTCCTTCAGAACCCTTAGCAATATAAGGATTACCAAAACTAGTCATCGCAGCTAAAGCACCAGCTACTAAACTCATACTTGCTTTGCTACCTAGTTTCTTAAGTAAATTTCCTAGACCCATTTTGCACCCAACTTAACTCCTTAAGCCCACTAATGAGTAGTTCTTTTTAAATCTATGTATAAGAATTGTCAATTTATATCTAAAAAAATCAAAAAAAAACGAAGTCTTTTTATATCAGTATTTCCAAAATTATACTATTTGGCGAGTAAATTACAGTAATCTAATAATCAAAAGAGAGGTGTCTATATGAAATCTATTATTAAAAAAACTTCAATAATTTTTTGTTTCTTAATTTTTATCTTACCAACAGCTTTTGCAGCACTAAATGTTGCTTTATCTGATCAAGGAACAGATGTAATAACAGTATCTACAGGAGAAAATCTAGCTTCCGGAAGTTTAAATATTCAAGTATGGGATGCCATGTCAGGAGGAACATTAGTTTATAATGAAACATTTGCAAATGCAATAGATAATGGATCATGGAATATTATGATTGGAGAAAACGCTTCTAATCCTTTAGCTTTAGAATATGGAAATACTTATTACAAAGATTATCAAATTGTAGGGGAAGATGCAGACTTCACTAATTTTACTGGAGCTACAGTAGAAAGACAATTCTTTTACTCACCTCTTGGAAGCATTGGTAGTGAAGATATAACAAATGGTAATTTTACTTTTGACACAACAACCTTAGTTGTAGATTCAACTAATAATAGGGTGGGTATTGGAACAGGAACACCAACTGATACATTACATGTAGTTGGAAATACAAATCTTTCAGGCACACTCCATGTATTAAATATAACAATAGATGCTGATAACTTAAATTTCAATAATAAAGCAGGCGCAACTAGAATTGCCATAAATGATGATGCTGAAATGGGTATGGGAGGTCCTCCAGTTGAAGGAAGTTCTATTACAGCATACGCTGCTATTTCAGCATTGAATTACACAGGCGCTCTTGCTAATAATGGTGCAATGTATTTTGTTAATTCATCTGGCACTTTATTAATGTCAATACCTGCTGCAGGCGGTGCAGTTGTAGAATTAGGAAACTTCCAAGTAGCTCAAGGAAACATAATTGCTCCAAGTGGTCAAATAATAGGACTTAATTTCTCAGGTAATGCTGCAGCAAATGGTGCAATGTTTTTTGTCAATTCAACAGGAGATACATTAATGCGAATAACTGCAACTGGTAATGTTGGTATTGGTGGTGCAGCTCCTGGAGCAACATTAGATGTAATTGGTGATATACAGGCCTCTGCTAATATTACAGCAGCAGAGTATTTTGGAACAGTTCCTAATGGTGGTGCAATTTATTTTGTTAATAGATCAAATGGAAATAACTTCATGGAAATAGATTCAACAGGTAGGGTCGGAATTGGAACAGCACCAATTGGTGATAATGTGTTGAGTGTTAGTGGTGATGTTAACAGTACAGGCGCAATAGAAGCAGGAGATTTTACTGCAAGAACAGGCGTTACAACCCCTGAAATACTTGTTCCTTTAGGTAATACTTTAATTTTTAAGAATGATACAGAAGCTAATTTAGTCATAATAGATGAACTAGGGGATGTCAATATAACTGCTGGAGACCTTTCAGTGAGCGGGATATCTGGTGATGGTGCCGGACAAATTGTATGTATTCTACCAGGTGGAAAATTAGGTACTTGTGCTAATGATCCAGCAGGCGATGATGGCGACTGTACTTGTACATAAACCAATAGATAACAATGAAAAAAAAACTTTTCAAAGGAAAACAAGAAGTTGATGAAGTCAACGAAGAAGCGCCAGCTTCTGTAGTCGCTAAGACTTCTGTGAAACTAATCACAACATTAACAATTGGATTAGTTTTAATTCTTTTTATCTTGCCATTTACATTAGCTATTAATGCAACAACTACAACTTATTCAGTTGGTTCAGAACATCAAGGATCTTCTGGAGAAAATGCTTCTTCAACAACTTATAGTTCAAGAAGCACAACAACTTTTCAACAAGGTGGTAATGATAATGCAACAACTACAACATATTCTTTTAATTTAGGTTGGTTTGGAACAACAGCTTCAGCAGCAGAAGATAGTCCAACACCACAAGGTGCAACAGGCGGTGCAGGTGGAGGAGGTTCACAAGCTTTGGATTGGATTAGATCTCTATTTACAGATGATGATGAAGATTGTGAATCAGAATGGGAATGTGCTTCCTGGGAAGAATGCCAAGATGGCAAACAAAGAAGATATTGTAGTGATGTAAATGATTGCAGTGAACCAACAAGTGATGCTCCTGAAATGATTCGAGATTGTAGTGATGGATCTAGTAGTGGAGACGACGATAACGACGATACTACAGTAGAAGGAGAAGAATATGGAACAGATACATATTCAGGCTCAGAAACAGACGGAATTCAACTAGATGCTGATGGGAACCCAATAGATTCAGATACATTAACCACAGAAAAATCTGAGAAATCATCATTCTTAAAAACATTATTAATAATTCTTGGAATTGGATTAGCACTAGGAATTGCTTATTATATACTTAAAAAAGCAATGAAGAAAGGCAAACCTTTCTAATTATATTTTCTTTAATTCTTCAAGAATAAATGCATAAAGTTCAGTAGAACATCTCCATCCACACTCTAACATTTTATCAATATTTTCTCTTGCTTGTTTTTTATTGATTTGTTTTTCTTTTAATAATAAGAAAATTAGAAAAATAGTTCCTCTTGCTTTTATTCCTTCAATCTCTGCAACATTTCTTCCAAGTTCTTCATCCATAAGAGCAATTGCTTTTAGTTCTTTTGCCAATGTCAGTACTTCTTTATCAGCTTTATGTAATCCTTTGTGATCTTTTAATTCTTCTCTTATATTCTTAACTTCTTTAACAACAAAAATATTTTCTCTCACTAATCTCTCAATATATATTGCATCATCTTCTCCAATTTCCTTACCTTTTTCTACAACTTCTTTGTAAACAGTTGTCGGAATAAGATTAATAGATGGAATATTTCCGATTTTCTCTAATAATCTTGTTTTTCCTAAATAAATTAGTGGAGTTGCATCAAAAACTAGTTTCATTTTTAACTTCCTATAACATCTTTCTTAATTTTTTCTTTGTCTTTAATCCACATTGCTCCTTCTTCTTTTACTAATGTTGCAAGTTCCCAAACATCTATTTTTGCAACTTCCGCTGCTTTTAAAAATGATATCTTGCCTTTTCTCAAAAGTTCTAAAGCTCTTTCTTTATGCCATGTTTCTAAACCTATTGCAAGTAGTTTTCTAGCTGCTTCAGATGATTGCTCTAGTTTCTCTTGTTTTGCAAAATCATCTAATTCGGTCTTTATTTCATCTGGGATTCTTACTGATAGTGTTGCCATGATTATCACCTGTATACAATGTATACAATGTATATATTTAAATCTTTCTATTTTACAGGAGTCCATTTGGACTTCTTACTTTCCTAAAGGAAAGTTTAGTTTTTTTCTATATAGAAAATAAATATAAAAGGAAATGTTTATATAGCACTAATAGTGGCTTAGATATACACAAATTAAAGGGGGCTTTACAATGAATCGATTCAATAACCTAGATCCAATGGACTTTAGATATATGCGTAGTCCAAAATTAAAAAAACTACTTTTACCATATCTTTCTGAGAATGCTTTAGTGGCACACATGGCTCAAGTTGAAGGGGCTTTAGTCAAAGTTTTAGCAAAAAGAAAAGTTTGCTCAAAAGATGTTGCAAAACAAGTCTTCACTGCTTGTAATAAAGTTACTGCAGAAGAAGTCTATGATGAAGAAGACAGAATTAAACACAATATTCGAGCTTTAGCTAATATGATCAGAAAAAGAGTTAATAATAAAGCAAAACCTTATGTTCATTTAACAGCAACTTCTCATGATATTATTTGTACTGCAGAAGCATTAAGATATAAAGAATTAACAAACAATGTTCTTGTACCTACATTAATTGAACTAGAAAAAACATTGATTTCAATTGCATTAAGAGAAAAAAACACATTACAAATTGGGAGAACACATGGCCAACATGCAGAACCATTAACTTTTGGTTTTACAATGGCAGAATATGTTTCAAGATTAGGAACAAGAATACAAGCAATTAAAAA
>CAZKVI010000014.1:19641-24978 GCA_964556185.1 uncultured Methanosarcinales archaeon | reverse complement strand
TCTTACATGGATCAAATTTCAGAACATCAAAGAGATTTAACAAACTCTGCATCATCTAGATTTATTCCAACATTATTATCAGCTTTTGTTGCATCAACAATGAGAATGACTAGAACAATGAAAAAACTTGGTGTAGATAAAGCAAATCTAAAAAAGAATTTTGATATGAATAAGAATATGATTGCAGCAGAACCATTATACATTCTACTAGCATTCCATGATCATCCAAATGCACACGAAGTTGTAAGACAATTAACTCTCGAAAGCCAGAAAACAGGTGCACCATTACAAGATTTAGCTTTTGATAATGCAAAACTAAAACCTTATTTAAAGAAATTCACAAAACAACAACTTGCAGTAATCAAAGATCCTGAGAAATATACAGGAGCATCCGCAAAAAAAGTTGAAAAGGTTTGCAATTATTGGAAATACTACAAAGGGTGAAGAATTTTAGTGAATTCTCAACAAATATATTCTATTTATTTATAAACCCTTTATAAAGGTTCCTAGTAAGGTAGAAACATTTATATATTAAGGTATTTTCTAAAATGTATGTTAAATCATGAGAATTTATTGAACATCTTGAAAGAATGGAGTCCTTGGGAACAACAGTTTGATTCAGGTATTAAAAGACCAGAATATATCAAAGAGATTTTTCCTGTCATGGCCAGAAAAGAAATAATAATATTAAAAGGAATAAGAAGGTGTGGAAAGTCAACAATTATGAGGCAATTGGTAAACGAGTTAATAAAAAGCGGCATTGATAAAAAACAAATAGTATACTTAAACTTTGATGATTATAGGTTAAAAAAATACTTGAAAGTTGAATTGTTCCAACAAGTTCTTGAAACATATTTAAGTTATTCAAAAAATAAAAAGAAGATATATTATTTTATAGATGAAATACAAGAAATACAAGGTTGGGAGAGCTTTCTTAAGACAATTTACGATTTAGGTAAAAATATTAAATTTGTAGTCACAGGTTCAAATGCATCTTTGCTTTCTAAGGAGTTATCTACTTTATTAACAGGAAGGAACTTAACGTTTCAAATAAAGCCTCTTTCATTAAAAGAGTTTGGCAAGTTTAGAAAAGATGGGGATTTGAATGAATATGTTACATTCGGGGGTTTTCCTGAAGTAGTTCTTGAGAAGAATGAAAAACAAAAAAGATTATTACTTCAACAATATTTTGAAGATATAATGAATAAAGACATAATTTCTCGTCATTCAATACGTAATGTAGAAGTGATATTCAATTTGGCGAGAGGTCTTATAGAGAACAGTGGGGGAAAAGTTAGCTTAAACAAATTAAGCAAACAATTAGGTGTTAGTGATGATACAATTTCTCTTTATATTAATTATCTTCTTGATGCCTATCTTATAATCAAAGTGCCTTTTTTCTCTTATTCCATAAAGAAAAGGCATAGTATCTTAGCTCAACCTAAATATTATACTGTAGACAATGGATTTTTGTTATTGATGAGTTTGAATTATACTAATGATCTAGGGAAAAGATATGAAAATGCCATATTGCTTAAGATATATGCATCAACAAAAGACATATCTTATTGGGCATCAGAAGGGGAAGTTGATTTTGTATATGGAAATAATGCCTTAAACGTGACTATTGCCCAAATTATTCCAGAAAGAGAATATAGTGGATTATTTGAGTTCAAAAGAAGATATCCGAAATTCAATCTTTTCTTAGTATGCAAAAAACCAAGTTATCATAAAGGAGTCAAAGAATTTTCTTTTGAAAAATTTTTAATTGAATAAATCTTCTTGGAGTACCTTGTGATCTTCTCCTGTTCTCTTTGGGTTAATTATTTGAAGATTCTAAATATACTAAACGAAAAATGAAATTTGTAACTTTCATTTTTCGTTGGTATATACCAAACAACTATTAAAATTTCGAACTTTTCATGGTTTAGTATATAAATAATAGAAGATAAATCATTAGTTATGTGGAGCTCGGAATTTACCTAGGGACAAATTGTCCCAATGTAGAAATGCTTACTGAAGCAGGTAAAAAAAGAAGTAGTCGGTTCTGAGTTATAATTAGTAATTTAGTGCGTAAACTATATAAATATATGTTTCTGCCCACTATTTATGGGTATGACTTACAAAGATGCAGGGGTTGACATTGATGCTGCAGATAAAACTGTAGATAAGATGAAAAAACATATTGCTTCTACAAAAAATGAATTTGTATTAGCAGATGTTGGTAGCTTTGGTGGATTATTTGAGCTTTCTAAGGAATTCAAAAACCCAGTAATGGTTGCAAGCTCTGATGGTGTTGGAACAAAATTAAAATTAGCTTATGAATCAGGCATCCATAATACTGTAGGTCAAGATTTAGTTAATCATTGTGTAAATGATATCCTTGTTCAAGGTGCAAAACCCTTATTTTTCTTAGATTACTTTGGAACATCTAAACTTGAACCAAATGTAGGTGAACAAATTGTAGAAGGCTTTGCAAAAGCTTGTAGAGAAAATAGTACAGCATTAATTGGAGGAGAAACAGCAGAACTTCCTGGTTTATACCAACCAAAAGAATACGATCTAGCTGGTTTTGTTGTTGGAGTTGTTGAAAAAGACAGAATTATCACTGGAGAAACTATTGAACCAGGAGATGTTGTAATAGGAATTTCATCAAATGGCTTACATACAAATGGTTATTCTCTAGTTTACAAAGTATTTGAAAAAGCTGGTTTTAAATTTGAAGATAAGATTCCAGAATTAGGTTGTACTTTACGTGAAGAATTAATGAAAATACATGCTTCTTATCTAAAACCAATGCAAGAACTAATGAAAAGAGATATTGTCAAAGGCATGGCACACATAACAGGTGGTGGCTTAGTTGATAATATTCCAAGGATAACACCAGATAATTGTGATGTAGAAATTACTAAAGGAACATGGCCTGTATTACCTATATTCAAATTAATCCAAGAAAAAGGCGAAGTACCAGAAGATGATATGTACAGAACTTTTAACATGGGCATTGGATTTGTAGTAATTACCTATGCTGCAGAAGCAGATGATGTACTAAAAGACCTACAATCCATGGGTGTTTTTGCTCACAAAATTGGCGAAGTTAAGCAAGGATCTGGCAAAAGTAAAGTTATTCTTAAATAATATTACTGTTCAACTTATTGAACAGGAAGCTTTAAATAGTAGTTCTGTTCACAAATGTGTACAGGTGATTATATGGAATTTAATATACATAAAGAAGTATCAGAACTGCATTTCAATATAGCAGAAAAATATGATAAAATATTTAGGGAAGAATCTGATATAGATAAAAAGAAAATAAATATGGTTGTTGCTGCCCAGAATTATTTTTATTCTTCAATAAATGCAATAGAAGCTGTTTTTGCAAGAGATTTAACTCAACATTCTTTTAATCATGAAAACAGATTTAGGAAATTTGTAGAAAATCAAAATCTTTTTTCTAACGAAATTTTTGATTTGTTTAAGAAAGTTGATAGAGATGAAAGAAATAAAGTTGCATACAGAGGAAAAAATGGAGAAATGTATGAAGATATTAAAAAATTAGCACACTTATTGAGGGATTTATTATGAAACCTGATTTTGAATCTGCAATTGAAGATGTAAAAATAGCTTTTTCTGAATTTAAAGAAGTTTTAGTTGTTATATTATATGGTTCAGTTTCTAGAGAGGATTTCTCGAGGAGACATTCTGATTTAGATTTGTTTGTTGTAGTTAATAAGAAAAAAGTTGATGATAAATTAAAAAATAAGATTGATGATAAAATAGCTTCTATCTGCTTTAAACATGCAGTAAGAGCTCATTTAGAGTTCCAAGGTTTAACAATTACTCATGACGATCAAACATTAGTTGCAAAGATGATAGAAGAAGGAAAAGTAATCTATTCTTCAGGTATTTGGGTCTTCAACAATGAATTAATTGGCTTAAAGCAATACATTCTTTACTCTTTTTCAGCTAAAGATTCTAAAAAACGAACATTGTTTTCAAAAGTATTACATGGCAAAAAATCTTGGTATTATAAAGGCAAGGAAAAAATAGTTAAAGAATACCATGGCATTATTGATAATGAAACTATTATTTTAATTGGAAAAGGAGGGTTATTAGTTAGCAAAACCAAACAAAAAGATATGGAATATACATTTAATAAATTTGATATCAAATATAAAATTAAAAGAATAGTTTATGCTTAAACCTTACATTTCTTAATTATTCCTTACAATCTATATATTACTACCACAGAATGATACCTACAATTCTTAACAAAAAACCTTACAAATCAATACATTTATAAACTACTTCTATATATAAATACCTTATATTGGATCAAATTAATAAGGTAGGTTTATCAAAGGAGTCTATAGATAAGATTCCAAAGCAAGAATTAGTTAGATTTATTTCTCAAACCCTTGGTAAAGATACTGAAATTCCAGATTCTGTAAGAGAAAATTTACTATCAAAACTTTCTGAACAAGCAGCTCTTCACAAAGAAAATTCAATACCTGTTTCAATTTTTAATACAGATCTTCCTCCATTAGAAGCAATTGTAAGATTCTTAAGAGAATCTCAACAAAAAGGAACAAATGAAATTGCAAGATTACTATGTAAAAAACCAGCTTCTGTTTCAGAAGCTTATAGAAATTCAAAAACAAAGAAATTCAATTTTAAATCTAGTGATGTTTTTATTCCAATTTTGGAATTCCAAAATAACCCAGATCTTTCTGTTCTAGAAGTTGTTGTAACCTGCCTTCGATCCAATAATCTGAAGTTTAAGGAAATTGCAAACCTTCTAGGCAAAGATCCAAAAACAGTTTGGACATGTCATAACAGAGCAAAGAAAAAGAATGAGGTAAAGAAGAGGAAAGAATAAAGAGGGTGTCATGAAATTAAATAGAAAAAGAGGTGGACATAGAAATAACATTAACTTAGTTAGAAATACCTCTATTGACAAATCCATTAGAGTAATGTTGTTTATCTTCTTTGCAATGTTTGTAATTGTTTTATCCTCTTCATTTGCTTTTGCTCAAGCATATCCAAATTGTCATGGTAATACAACAGGAGGTCATTGGACAATAAGTGATTCACAAACAATAATCAATGATACAAATTGTACAGTAATCGACATAACAGCAACAGGTACATTAACAGTTGACTCCATAACAAAAGGTTCACAAATTGAAATCAATGCAACAAATATAACAATTGCATCAGGCGGAACCATAACAGCAAATACAAAGGGTTGTCCAAATTCACAATCACCAACAGGAAGTGCGTGTTCTGATAATGGCACTGGGATAGGTTATGGTGAAGGGATGGATGATGGTAGTC
>CAZKVI010000014.1:0-19541 GCA_964556185.1 uncultured Methanosarcinales archaeon | reverse complement strand
AACAGTAAATGCAACCAACTTAATTAGTGAAGGCGATTTCAACATGACTTGTATAAATACAGGTTATGATATAGAATATAATTTCTTAAATGACGCCAATTTCTCAGACACAGCAATAAAGAATCTAGGTAATGCAGGAGCTGATTGTGATTTAGTAAGTTTAATTGCATCAAGTAATACACAAGATTATTACACCAACTTAATTATTGAAACAAATAATAACCAAACACTTGACTTTGGAAATACAATAACATTGGATTCATCTAGTCTTCTTTTAGATAATACTCAAGACTGGTTTATCTTTAATAATGAACCACAATTAACTTTACAATCCACAACAATAACTGGAAACTTAAATTGGTTATTAGCTAACTTCACAATTGATTCAGGCACAACAATCTCTGCAAACATAAGGGGTTGCCCAAACTCACAAAGTCCAAATGCAAATAATATTTGTTCTGGTATAACTGGCGAAGGTTATGGAGAAGGAGAAGATGATGGTAGTCATGGTGGTGGCGGAGGTGGCCACGGCGGTCGAGGAGGAAAAAATAGTAATAATGAACAACATGGAGGATACTCATATGACGATCCATTAGCCCCAATATATATAGGTTCAGGTGGAGGAAACGGAGCTGGTGGTGTTGCAGGTGGAACAGGTGGTGGAGCTATTAAAATAAATGTTACAGATACCTTCAATAATTCTGGATCAATCACTGCAAATGGTGGAAATGGGGGAACACAATCATGGGCAGGCGCAGGCGGTGGTTCTGGCGGTTCTATTTACATTATCACAGATACTTTAGTTGGTAATGGAAATCTTTTTGCAAATGGTGGAAATGGTGGTGATAATAATTATGACGGTGGAGGAGGTTCTGGTGGAAGAATCGCTGTCTTTTATAACAATAGAACAGATACAAATACAATATCAAGTAGTGTAGCCGGTGGTACTGGTCCAGGAGGAGCTGCTGATGGTGACTTAGGAACTTTAATAATGGCTGGAGCTTATGAAACAGATTACAGTCCATTAGATTCAACTGGATTAATAAATAATCAAACACCTGTTCAAATAAGAACAAATTACTCAATTATTACTTCATCTAATCAAATTAATAGAACAATAATATCAACTTGGACAAATGTAACAATGACATGGAATGATTCTGCAAGTGATTCATCAACAGTTGCTACTTACAATGCAACTGGTTTAAAGTCATCAACAAATTATACAATGTCTGATAATTTAGTTGAACATGCAAATTCACCATCTTTAACAGATGCATCTGGAAATCTTGATTTATTTACTGTAACACTAAGTTCAGAACACAGAGTAGATATTGTTGAGTTAGTTGAACCAACTGTAAATAATATAACTACCTACAATTCATCTTGGGGAATTATTAATTATACATTCTCTCCAAATAATAATGTAACTTTCAATGTTTCAATTACTCCTGGTGCAAGGCCTTTATCAGATGCAAGATTGGTGATTTGGGAAGTATCTAAGAATGGAGATATTTTCTTCAATACAACTTTAA
The DNA here is from genome assembly GCA_964556185.1 of uncultured Methanosarcinales archaeon. Lineage (GTDB taxonomy): Archaea > Nanobdellota > Nanobdellia > Woesearchaeales > DSVV01 > CAZKVI01. Next base: position 18,006 of record CAZKVI010000014.1, on the reverse strand, counting down.
CTCAAGTAGGTGATATTTTCACAGCTGAGAGAAATATTACTGCACCATTATCTACTATTGTTTACTATACTGTTTATGCAAATGACACATTAAATTATACTTCTGAAATGGATGGTAATTTCACTTTATTGGGCCCCCCTGTTATTAGAAATGTTTATGCTGCAGAAGGAGGTTACTTAAACGGAGATTTGATATTGCAAGCAAATGTATCTGATGATAATTTAGCAACTGTTAATTTTACTATTGAAAGAACTGATGGATTAGTCTTAGCTGCTAATCATCTCGGTACAAACCACACACCAAGTTATTGGAATGCAACAACAGTAACATTAACTAATTGTAGTATACATAATTATACTGTTGTAGCTTATGATGAAGATGGTTATTCAACAACATCTACTGGAAATATTACTTTTGATTGTATTACTTTAGATATATCTCCTAATCCAGCAAATAATTCTGGGAATGTAACTCTATCTGGCCAAGTTACCCAAAACGATGAGTCTGTTATTGGTAATAACCAAATTAATGTTTATCTAGATGGAGCTTTACAAACAGCCCCACAAGATTGGTGGAACACAACTTGGACTTATAGAACTAATTTAACAGTTGATACTGGTTATACAATAAGAGGTAATAATACTGTAGTAAAAGCATTAATTAATTTCTCATCAATAATGAGTGATGGAGGAATTACAGGAACCTTAGATAATAATTCTATAAGAGTTATTGATTGGTCTGGAAAAGAAATGCCTTATGATATACTTAATTGGCAAGAAGTAAATTCAACTGCAATGGTACGTTGGAAATTAACAACAAATGGATCAATAGCAAAAGAAAAGAATTTTACTTATTATGTTTATTTTGACACAACAGCAAATGGACTTAAGAATATGTCTAATTATACTGCTTTACCAAAAGAATTCTTCTTATGTTCTGCTGCTGATTCTGGAAATGATCATTACTATGCTTATTCCAATTATAATCGAACTTTGCCTAGTTCTTGGACTAAATGGGACCCAGAGGTTAGTAATGAAAAAGATGAATCCACTATTGCTGACTTTGATAATGATGGTGATTATGATATTGCTTGGACATCTGATAATGCAAATAAATTCTTTGTTTATGAGAACAATGGAGACTCTAGCTGGAGTTTTAGTGAGAGTGAAAGCTTTTCAATTAATAATTATAATTGGTATGGTCTTTGCGAAGGTGACTTTAATGAAGATGGTTATCTGGATTTAATTATTAATGATGATAATTGTGTTTTACGTTATTATGAAAATGATGGTGACGGAACCTTCACAGTTGGTACTTCTCCAGGAGATTGTGGTAATGAACCTAGAAAAATTGCTTGCGGAGATCTAAATAACGATAATAACATAGATATTTTAGCAGGTGGATATAGTAGTGGTTGTTTATATTGGATAAAAGGAGATGGTGATGGTACATTTACTGATAGTGGATGTATTGCAAACTCTAATTCAGAAGGAGGAGATTGGCATGGTGTATGGATTGTTGATAATGATAATGATGGAGATATGGATGTTTATGGTCAATCTAGGACAAGTGATCCGACTATTCAATATTATGAAAATGATGGTACAGGAACTTTCTCAAATGGAGTTGATCAACCAAATGGCGGTTTATTAGATGCTAGCCCTGCTAATAATCAATGGGGATCTGGAACTGTTGGTGATTATGATAATGATGGAGTAATGGATTTATTAGATGGTAGTTGGACAAGCGGAACTTCATATATGATAGCATATTGGGGAAACCCTAATAATTTAACAAATATTTTTAATGATGGGACTCCTAGTGCAACAAGTTCTTCATCTGGAATGGCTGATTATTCCATGTTTTGTGGAGGACCAGACTTCTTACATGACATTAGTATTAATTTAACTAATAGTGTAGAAACATTAACAAGAACAAATGCCACTGGTCATTATACTTACAACATGACAGCACCCGCATTAGGAGGAACATATGAAATCCAAGTTAATGCAACAGGTTATTCTGGACAAGGAATAGATGATTTAATAGTTAAGTTTGTACCTACAATTGAATCTGTTGAAACAAATGAATCTGCTTATGGTATGGCTAGTATTTATCTAACTGCAAATATAACAGATGATAATTTAATTTGGGTTAACTTTACTGTAACTGATCCAGATGGGATAGATGTACTTGATAATGAAAACGGAACAGTTTCTGGCAGTATTTGGAATTCATCTGTATTTATTCTAAATAAAAATGGAACATACACTTATGAAGTTAATGTCTCAGATGCAGATGGTTTAACAGACTCTGCTTCTGGTTCAATTGATTTTGTAATTGTTGGATTATCTCTTTCACCAAATCCAGCAAATATTAATAATTTAGTTAACATAACTGGTCATGTTAATTTAACAAATGGGACAGTTATAGATAATCATGTTGTTGAAGTTTATTTTGACGGAGTTAAAAACACTTCTATTGCAATTGCTGGTTGGGATAATGCTAGTTTTGATTATAGAATGAATTTAACTTTTTCACAACCAAATAGTTTCTCAAGTAGAACTGCTGAACATATAAGAATTAATATTTCTCTTGCTGAGGACAGATTAAGTGGTGCTGATGGTGCAGTTGTTTATTGTAATGAATCTATAGTGCCTTTTGATGGCCATGCTTTACAAACAACCAATAATTGGGTCACTCAATTACAAGGTTTAATTGAATTAGACTTTACTGGTGACGAAACAAAACAATGTTATCTTTATTATAGTCCTGACTTCAATGGAACAAGCCCTGCTATGACTACAACAGGCTGGCATTATGTTGGAGATTCTGGTAATAGTGGGGAAAATTATGAAGATATAAGTCCTGCAATGGTGGATTGTAATGGATATGATGCAGATGGACAATTTACATCTCTATGTAGTGCAAATGATAATCTAAAAATGAATGAATGGTGTTACTTCAAGGCCCCTGCAACAGATGCTTCAGAATACTTCAAAACAGGTTCTGACGACGGTACTGGATTGTGGGTTGATGGAACATTAGTTGTTACTGATAATAATGGTCCTCATGGAGTTCAATGGAGAGATGGCACATATGGTGTTGTTGAGGGACAATTTTATGGAATAGAAATTGATTGGGCAGAAGGCGGGGGAGGACAGGCAGTTTATAATAGGTATAATGATCCAGGTGATGATAGTGGTGGAGAAGTTATTGACACAGAATGTTATCCATTTTATGGAGATGAATGGACTATTGTTGTTACAAACACTTCTGAAGAAGTAAATGGCCAAGATGTTGCAACAAATGGAACAGGAGATTATTCTTATAATTTAACAACTCCTTCAACTGGTGGAACTTACCCAATCATGGTCAATATTACTTATAATGGTTCATATGGGCAATCAACAGCAAACTTAAATGTCCAACAAACCCCTGTGATTAACTCTGTTGAAACAAACACAACAGCTTATCTTGACCAATCTATTTATCTAATTGCAAACTTAACAGATGAAAACTTGATGGAAGTTAATTTCACAGTCACAGACCCAGATAGTGTTGTTGTAATTGATAATGTAAATGGATCAGAAACAGGAGTTCTTTGGAATTCTTCTGCTTTCACTCTAAGTAGACCAGGAACATATACTTATGAAGTAAATGCTACAGATGCAGATGGTTTAACAGCTTCAACATCAGGTTCAATTGACTTTGTAATCGTTGAATTAAATTTAAATCCAAATCCAGTAATGATTAGTGCAGATACAGTAGTCTCTGGCCATGTAAATATTACAAACACAACAAATATTACAAACACAGTTATTAATATTTACTTTAATGGAACACTGCAAGAGGGAGATGGTGAAAATTGGTGGAATTCCAGTTGGCCATACAGGAAACAATTCAACATTACAGAAAATTCAGGAAGTAATTTAACAGATTTCCAAATTAATTTATCTATTAATACAACAGAATTAGTAGAAGATGGGAAATTAAATACAAACTGTAGTGATTTAAGATTTATAGATAATGAAACTAATGAATTAAATTACTGGTTAGAAAATGCAACTAATTGTAATTCATCTTCTACAATAGTTTGGGTTGAAACAAATTTAACAGCCGACATTAACAATACATTGTACATGTATTATGGAAATACAAATGCTTTAGAAGTAACTAATGGAAGTAATGTATTTTTATTCTTTGATGATTTCGAAGGATCTAGTTTAGATGCTTCAAAATGGAGTTCTTCTGGAACAGTTACAGTAAGTGATAGTATTGTTACTGTTGATAGGACAGGTAGTGATTCAAAGTTTTGGAATCCTACAACATTCTCTTTATCAAAACCATTTATTGTTGAAACATTGTATCAAAATCCAAGTAGTAATAGAAATAGATTATATCTAACAACCTCTGCAAATGGAGGTTCTCCTGTTGGTCATGATTATGGTATATTTGGCCAAATTTATTGGAATGCATTTACTGGAATCACTTTAAATAATGATCAATGGTATTTGGTCAAATGGACAGATACTGCATCTGATCACTTATGGCAAATTTTTACAACATCTGGTACTCAAATATCTAGTTATGCTAAAGGAAGTACAGTCTCAAGTACAAACTTCTTATCATTTCAAGGAACTGAGAACTCAGCAAGTGATTTTAAGTTAGATTGGGTCAGGATTAGGAAATATGCTTCAACAGAACCAACACAACAAGTATTTGGATCAGAAGAAATTAGATTATCATTAACAAACGCAACAGCAGATTATTCATTAAATATAACAGCATTCTCAACCCCAGGAACATACCCAGTTGTTGTTAACTTAACCTCAGGAAATCTATTTGGTCAATCATCAGCAAACTTAGTAGTTGCAAATATAACAGATGATGTTTCAATTAATCAAACATTAATTTTCACACCAGCTTCTCTTGCAGAAAATCAAACAGTTGAAATAAATGCAACTGTTTATGGGGGCACTGACAATTACACAAATGTCAATGTTTCATTATATATTGATAATATATTCATAAATAATTCTGTAATTAATCTTTCACCTAGTGAAACTGAATATGTCTTATTCAATTGGACAACTTCTCCATTAAATAGAACAATAATGGTTTCATTAGATGGAAATAATTCAATCTATGAAACAAACGAATCAAACAACAACGCAACTGCTAATCTTTGGGTTACAAAAGTTGCTGTAATGGAATACATTGGTCCAGAAAATGGAACTCATATAATTAGAGGACGCACAGATGCAACAGAAGAAGACCCAGAAGATTCAGTATCAAATGCAACAACTTTACAAGCTAGAATTTACAATTTATACAATTCTTCAGAAGGAGTAATTGGAAATTGTACATTCTACTTTAATAATACATTACTTGGAGTAAATCCAACAGATACAGATGGTTATTGTAATTATACTTTTGATCACTCAATTTACACAGCAGGAGCTAAAAATTTAACTGTAAATTTCACAGACACAAATTCATCTTATTCAAAACATACAGATAATATTGAACACAACAAAACACTAATAATTACTGTTTATGAAACTACATTAGCTACAGATAATACAAGACCAGGCAATTTCTATAGAAATGGAGATGCAGCAGTATTATATATTAATACAACAAAAGATGGTGTTTTAGAAAATGTCAGTAATTTCACATTAGAAATAAGAAAAAGTTCACCAGATGTAGTATTGATAACTCAAACATATCCAGGAGATATTGAAATATTAGGTACTGGCCAATATAGATCAATTGTAGTAATCAATGCTACTTTTGTCAATACAGCAATCCATTGGAAAATATATGTAGACGACAATCAAATTATAAATAATACACCTCAAATAACAGTAATACCTGCAACATCTGGTTCACATTCAGATATAGATATTCAACCAAACAACGCAATCTTAAATCTTTCAATAGTTAATGAATCTAATACACAATTACAAGGATCAAGAATATTATTACGTGATAAAGAAAGACGTCAATTAAGAAATGTTCCAATTAATAATCATCATCCAAGACTAGTTAGACCAGCTTCATTAAATGATAAATATCAAATAAAGTACACTACAGACAACGGAACTATTGTTGACATGAGTGATGTAAATGCATCAACAACACCTTTCACACTACAACCTCAAGTAGTCCAAACTTACTCAGGTCAAAGACCAGAAAATGCACAAAACTTAACAACTGTAATTGCAATTAACCAAACTTTTAATTTCACAAATGCAACAATAACTATTCCATTCAATGGATTAAGACCAAGAGGAATAACTTATATCTATCATTGTTTAGATTGGGATTTCTCAACAGCAATATGTAATAATTGGGAAGAAAATACAACAAATGATTATCCTGATTATTCAGAGAATGCAACACACTTCTCTTTCACAGTTACATCTTTCACAGGATATGCAGGTGGTGCAGGCTATAATGCAAACTTAACAATAGATAACAATGGTCCAAAAACAACTGATGTAAATATAACTTTCAATGCTTCATACATAAATAATTCAAATAGTGCATTCATCACTGTAGCAGATTGTAATATTTCATTTGATGATGGAACATGGGCATTAATGACAGAGATGTCAAATAGATATGAACACAATAAAAGCTTCACAACATCTGGAAACCATACATACAATGTAACTTGTAGTAACCTTGACTTTGACACATTAAATGCAACAGATAATGTAACAGTCTTAGCAGATACAGGAGTTCCATCAGTAACACTAACCTCTCCTGTAAATAATAATTTCACAAACCTAAACAACATAACCTTTGCTTGTTATGCAAACAACACAAACCTAGAAAACATATCTTTATTCCATAACATAAGCCAAGCTTATGGTATAAACCAAACAAACAATGTTTCAGGTGCAGATGCTGATACAGAATTCAATGTAACAGAAATCCCAGAAGGTGAATATTTATGGAATTGTTTAGCTTATGATGTATCTGATAATTCAGCATTTGCTACAAATAATTTCACAGTAACAGTCGATACAATAACTCCAAATGTTTCAATTGGAATAAATGATACAACACCAGAATTCAGTATAAGTAGTGTATTTATTGATTGGAATGCTAGTGATAAAAATTTACATACACAATACATGAATATAACTTATCAAAATGGAACATTAATACTAAATTCTACAAATAATTCTGTAGATATAATATTAACTACAACTAATTTATCTGTAAAAGGAACATATACAATAAATGCTTTTGCAAATGATTCTGCTTCAAACTCAAATACAACAACTATAACTTTCACAGTCCTAAATACATTATCAACACATGGAACTCCAATACTAAATTCAACCTTTGGAAATAATTTAACAAATGAAAACTTAACTGTTTATAATATTTCAACATCAAGCCCAGATAGTGATTCAACAAAGAACATAATTAATTGGTACAAAAATGGAACATCTATTACAGTCTTAAATATGCCATTTGAAGCTGATGGAGATCAAAATGCAACTGATTACTCGCCTTTCCAAAACAATGGAACAGTTACTGGAGCAACTTGGAATGCAACTGGTGGCTATGATGGAAAAGGAGCATTTGAATTTGATGGAAGTGGATATATTAATACGTCGGACTTTGCAGATACAGCCCCAATAACAATTTCGACTTGGGTTTATGCTACTGCTTTCACAGAAGATTCTTTTAATATTAACACAATTATTGGTAAAGAGAATGGTGTAGATGATTCATGGGTTTTACGTGTAGGAGATTCAGGAATTTCACAAAACCAATTACAATGGGTAATTACAGAGTCTGATGGAACTCAGGTAAAACTTAATGGTCCGTTATTAAATACAGATCAATGGTACCATATTGTAATAATATATGATTCGACAGGTAATCAAAGTATATATCTTGATGGAAGTAATACACATAGCCAGGTAACAGCAGATGGAACAATGGAGAATAGTAATATTACTATTGAAATTGGCCGTTCAAATTTAGACAACGGAAGAATTTGGAAAGGTAAGATTGACGAAGTCCAGATTTTCAATAGATCATTAACAACAGAACAAATAGAAGCCTTATACCAAAACAGAACAGACTTAATTGTTTCGCAAGAAACATCTATTGGAGACATTTGGAATGCAACAATCACACCTAATGATGGGGTAGAAGATGGAATAACAAAATGGAGTAATGCATTAACAATATTAGCAGATAATCCTCCAACAGTAACATTAATATCTCCTCCAGATCAAAACTTTACTTCAACAAATATTACATTTATTTGTAATGCAACAGATGCAAATCTTCATAACATATCTTTATACCATAACATTTCGCAAACATTTGGTATAAACCAAACATTTAATACAACAGGAACAACAGATCAAGCAATCTTCACAGTAAACAATACAGCAAATGGAAATCACACTTGGAATTGTTTAGCATTTGATATCTTTGGTAATTCAGCTTTTGCATCAGCAAACTTCTCAACAATAGTTGATTTAGTTGCACCAAATGTAACTTCAATATCTCCAGAGAACAACTTTGTATGGAATACATCAAGTGAAGTATCGTTTATATTCAATGTTACAGATAAATTTTCAAATAAAACAAATTGTAGTCTGTTTATTAATGATACTTATTATAAAGGTAATGACACTGTAATTAATGTAACAAATAATTACACTCAAACATTAGATTCAGGAAATTATACTTGGTTTATCTCTTGCTTTGATAACTCAAATAATGTACAAAATTCCACAACAAGAAACTTAACAGTATCATCATTATTTGGATCTTTAAACATAACTTGGATTACACCAACTGCAAACATAAATGTAAACCACAATGAGTTTTTCTTAATGACAGTTAATGTAAGTTGTGCAGGAGGAGATTGTGGTAATGTATCAGTAACTCTAGATCCAGAACCAATCAATGAAACAAACGAAACACTTGAAATAGAAATTAATGAAACAATAGAAAACACCAATACAACACAAATAAACGAAACAAACAACGAAACAATTGAAGATGTTGTCGTCGAGGAAATAAACTTCGAATTCTTCACACTAGAAAACACATACATCTTAGGAGAAACAATATACTTCTACATCTTACCAACAAACACAACTTACACAATAAACATAACTCCATTAACAGGAACATTACAAAATCTAGAATTCACACCAACACAAACAGGAATATATAACATCACTTCAACTCTAGAATTCGAAAACCAATCAGAATCATTCTCATTAAATCTAACAATAATCGAAGAAATCGAAGAAGAAACAAACGAAACAGAAGCACTAACTTATGACGAAGGAGAAAACATAACACAAGAAGATAAACATCTTGGTGAGAAAATAGAAGATGAAATACACTTTGAAACCTACTTTACAAACATAACACAAACAAACACAACTTTAACAGTAACATTCTATCACGACTACATACAAAGTTTACCAGTTTGGATTGAAGGAGATATATCTTACACATTAACAACAACAAACGCAGAACCATATGAAAACACAACACTAGAAGTAACATTAGTCGAAGGAATCATTCCAAGATTCAATTTACATTTAGGAGAAGAATCTGAAGTCTTTGAATTTGGAAAAGTTATTCCTGACGTCGACATAGATCACGGCGAAGCAGAATTAATAGATAGAAATGATGAAAAACTAGACATCAATATAACTAAAAACAACAACTCAATAGAGTTAGAAGGTGTCGCAGAAGAAACAGATATTTACACATACATTGAACCAACTGACCAATTCCCAACTGATATTGTTGCAGTAGAACCACTAGACATAGAACAAGCAACAATAACATTAACAACAGATACAACTATAACAAAAATCTTCGAGTGTCCTGATGAATTATTCAATTACGAAACATTAGAATGTCTTGAATGGAATCAAACAAACATAACTTTCACTCAAGAAGATAATCAAATAACTTTCACAGTCACTCACTTCAGCGGATACGCAGGTGGAAACTTAACAAACAACCAAACTTCCTACTTAACAATCTGGGATGAATTAGATCAAGGAGAACCAAACACAACAAATGTAAAACTACTAAATCAAAACACATTATTCTTTGCAAACTATTTAACAACTCAAAACTTAACAAAAATAACAAATGGAAATTGCACACTAAACTTCACAAACACATTGTATCCAATGACATATAATTCATCATACACTTATTACACAGCTAACAGATCATTTGCAACAGCAGGAACATACACATACACAATAACTTGCACACATTCAACATATTCAAACATAACAGCTCAAGACGACATAAGAGTCCCAACAAACAAAGGAGTAGTTCCAACTACTCCATCAACACCATTCTACACAAACGGAACCAATCCACAACTCTGCTTAAATGTAAATGAAACAAATCCTTGTGTAATGTCTTGGTGGGTTAATGCAACTGGAACACCAGGATTATCTTATGAATTCTATGCTTATGCCACTTCAACAACTTTCCCAGATGATGTAGATGAAGTAAACTCATCATTCCTAAATATAACAATAAGATCAAATGAAACAACAGAACCATTAATCTTAACAACAAATTCCACTCCAGTAATAGCTTATCTTGGCCAGAACATCTCCTTATCAGCAACTGCATCTGATAACACCCAAATAGATGAATGCTATGCAAACATAACTCTTCCAGATTCAAGTATTGTCCAAGTTAATAACACATGTACAGCACAACAAACTTACACAACAACTACCTTAGGAAGACACAACATAACTTTCATAGTTAATGACACATCAAGTAACATAATAACAAACACAGATAATTATTTCATTGTCTATGCTGTATTAAACTTCACAGCAACATTCAATGATAGCAACGGATCCCTTGATACTAATTTACAATTAATTGATACAGAAACACAAGAAACAGTAAGACAAGATGATATTAATGGAACATACAGTCAAACAGTTCCTGATACAATTTATGATTTACTTTATCAATCTTATGGAGATAGATTACAAGTAAGACTTAGACAAGTTAACTTATCTAATCAAACAGGAAACACTTTTGGATTAGACAGACTAGCAACACCAATTACAGGTTACTTATTAACATATGGAGTAGATACTAATTATTCTTTTAATAATGCAACAGTTATAGTTTACTACGATGATGCATCATTCACAAATGAAGCAAGATTAAGATTATATAAATGTGATAATTGGAACTTTAACACTCAACAATGTGATGGAACTTGGGTAGATGTAACAAATGATGCTACTCAAAACACTGCAAATGATTACTTTGAATACTTAACAACATCATTCTCAGGATTTAGTGTAGGTCAAAGTTCTAGCTCTTCTAGTTCAGGGAGTGGTGGTACTAGTACAGGAACTTGGCAAAAAATAATAACACCTGCAGCAGTAGAACCAGAAGAACCAGAAGAATGTATACCAGATTGGCAATGTGCAGATTGGCAAGAATGTACTAACAACTTACAAAGAAGATATTGTAGTGATGTTAATAATTGTAATAGTCCAGTTGCTACCCCACATATGATTGAAGAATGTGATCCTACACAAACTATTACTGAAACAACTACAACAGAAACTCAAATCACAGCAGAAACTCAAACAACAACTCAATCAGAACAAGAAATAATTGTTGACTTTAAGAAAGGCGAAAAAACAGATAAGACAAAATTAGGTTATATGTTATTGCTAGTTTTATTAATCTCTTATTTAGTTTTCATCTTTTACAAAAACAAACCAAAATTCGACTTGAACTCTTTCAACCTAAACAAAAAACTCAAATTACCAGTTTTCAATTTACCAAAGTTAAATCTAGAAAAATACAAACAAAGTTTAAACAAAAAATTACCAAAATCTCTAAAACAATTGAAAGATTGGTTTTATAAATTTTAACTTCTATTATTTAATCTTATTTCTCTAATTTTCCAACAATTTTTCTATTTCTATATACTATTCTTATCTACCCATAAATATACCAGTATAGTTATCTATATATTCACCGATATATTTATATATTAGAAGCTTTATTGTATATAACAATGCGCAGAAAAATGGATAATATTAGTAAGAGAATCTTCAAAATTCTAGAAACTTCAGGCGAACCTCTAGAAACAAAAGAAATTGAAACACTTCTAAAGAATGTTACTAGGATTAAAACATTGTATAGGCTTAATATGTTAAGAGGAGATGGCTTAATTCATGGCAAACCTATTGGTTCTGGCAAAGGATCATGGATATGGTGGGATGGACATGGTTTTAAAAAATAAAAACATAATAATAGGAATGAGTATTTTGGTTTTATTAGTATTCACAGTCTATGCATCATCTTTCATAAACAATAACCAAACAGATTTTGATCTTGGAGAGTACAATCAAACTTATTATAATTCATCTGGATTTGTACGATTAAATCTTAATAACAATAATGGAACATATTTATCAGAAATATTTGACTCAGGCAGTAATGGAATATGGAATAATATTACTTTTGCTTTTAGTGCATTTGGAGATCTTCCAGATAATCAAGAAGTTGAAACAGAGTTTGCTTCTAGAAACATAAATATGACTGGAAATACACTTTTAATGCATTTAGATGAATCAAGTGGAACAATAATTGACAGTAGTGGAGAAAACCATGATGGTGAAGTTACAGGTGCAACATACAATGTCCCAGGGATAGTCGGATCAGCATTAAGTTTTGATGGTAATGATTATGTTGCATTAGATATGGCTTATACAGAAGTTGGAGAAATTGCAGAAGTAACAACATGTGCTTGGTTTAAAGTTGATTCTGGAGAAGGAGGTTGGTCATTAATTGATTTTGACAGATCAGAATATTATAATTTGGAAATTGGATGGTATGGTAGAGGTACAAATGTAATTAATTTCGCTACAAAAGGTTCAAGCATACATGATCAAACAGGAAGTGTTAATGTTAGAGACAATCAATGGCACTTTGCATGTGGAGTATATGATGGAACAGATAAGATTATTTATGTTGATGGTATTGAAGATACAAGAGCAATTAATCCACATAGTGGAGCAAATTTAGGTACTGGTAATGATAGATATGGTTTTATAGGTGATGGCTCAGAAGCAACAACTTATGATGGTACTAGAAATAATTTTTATTTTATCGGAACAATAGATGAAGTTGCTGTCTGGAATAGAACTCTTTCACCAGATGAAATTCTTAATATATATAAAAGAGGAGTAACTAGATTAAATTTAACAGTAAGATCTTGCAATGACTTAAACTGTAATGGAGAATCATTGGTAAATCTTAATACTTCTTCACCTCAAAATTTAAATGTCATAGATAATAAGTATTTCCAATACAAATTCTTATTTACATCATTAAACAACCTTTACTCTCCATTATTATACAATGTTTCAATTGATGTAGATATTAATTCTATGCCAACACATAATGAACCAATACTTAACTCCTCATCAGGTTCTAATTTTGTAACAGAAAATCTAACAGTCTACAATATCTCAACAATGGATCCAGAGATTGATCCAATTAAAAACATAATCAATTGGTACCTAGATGGAACATCAATGACAGTATTGAACATGCCATTTGAAGGTGGAAGTACCTCTGGTACAGATAACAACAATGGAACAACAAGAGATTATTCTGGTTTAGATAATGCAACTGTTGTAAAAGCAACATGGAATTCTACTGCTGGCCACGACGGAAAAGGAGCATACAAATTTACTGGAAATGATTCTTATATTGAAATAAATGATTCTTCTTTATCATCACCTTATATAACTGTATCAGCTTGGGCAAAAAGTGACTTAATTAATTACTCATATTATGGACATATAGTTAATAAAGTTCAAACAAACCCAGGCACATATGTCCTTCTTGTTGATTCTGTAACCAATAAACTAGGATTTAGTATTAGATTAGATGGAGATGAAAATAATTTTTATTATGCTTCTTCAGACTCAGCTATAGATACTAATTGGCACCATTATGTTGGGACTTATGATGGAGATAAAGTAAAATTATACATTGATAATGTATTACAATCAACAATAGATGATACTGACGGAACAATTGATACAGATAACTCAGATATATTAAGAATAGGTGCACATCCATCACTTACTGAAAATGCATTTAATGGTACAATAGATGATGTAAGAATTTATGATTATGCTATTTCACCAGAACAAATCACAGCACTCTACAACAACAGAATAGACTTAATACATCATAATGAAACATCTCCTACAGAAATTTGGAATGCATCAATAACACCTAATGATGGTTATCAAGATGGAGAAACATTATGGAGTAATTCATTAGAAGTACTACAACTTCTTCAACCAAACTTAACAATTAGTAAAACAGATTTACAAGATCCTATTCATAATGGTTCATTAATAAATTATGTAATTACAATTGCAAACATTGGTGAAGGAAATGCAACTAATGTAACTTTAATAGAAACATATCCAGAAAATACTATTTTTATCTCTTCTAATCCATCACCAGACACCAATACAAATGATACATTTACTTTAGGAAACTTAAATACAAACCAAACAATCTCTATTAACATAACAATCCAATTAGATGAAGTTATTGGCAATGACTTAATAACAAATTTAGCAAATGTAACTTACTTTAATACATCTAATGAAGTATTATCTGCAACAGATCAAGAACAAACAATAACTTATAGATTAAACGAAAGTATGGATCCAATTGTTACTCTGGTTTCTCCAGAGTCTGCTACAATTTTTAGAATTACATCGGTTGAATTAAATGTTAGTGTAATAGATAATTCTAATCTAGAAAATTGTACATTATGGACAAATATTTCAGGTACATGGAAACAAAACACTACAAAAATCTACATAGGTACAAATGATTGGAACACATGGCAATTTTCTAATCTAACTCCTACAACTTATGTCTGGAATGCTTATTGTTATGATAATGTAAGCAATGGTGCTTGGCATAATGAAAATTATACATTTATTATTTTCCCAGATTATGACGACGACAATGTTGCAGACTCATTAGACTCATTAGAAGGAGATGCATCTTTTGTTAACACAGGAGGAATAAATGATTTAATAGTAAAAATAGATGGAAATACTAATTTAGCTGGGACATTCTCAGGTCAACATTATTTAGAATTCTTTGATAATCAAACACCTTTACTTAATTTTACACATAATTATTCTGTTTCAGAAATAAATCTTAGTAAAACAACTATTAATGTAACAGATGAAGGTATTGTAATTAATCTTAGTGGAATGTTAGCAACTGGTGAACATAAAACATTATACTTAGAAGATTATTCTTATAACTCTCTTTGTGTTAGAAATGCAATAACTTCATCAATAAATGAGATTAGTGAGGATTGCTCAGATGAAGGAGAAATTGATTTTACTTCTTGTATAAATTCTGAAACAACTGTAAATATTGATGGTGTCACTTGTTTTGATTTAGGTGATCTTTTTAGAATAGGAAACTTAACTTATTCAGGTGCTTCTGGAATAAGAGCAGCACCTTCTAGAGCTATTTCAGGCGGGGGAGGCGGAGGTTATTCTGGAGGAGCAAAAATAATAGTAAAAAAAGACACAGAAGAAGATGAAGAATGTGAACCAGATTGGTGGTGTGGTCATTGGCAAGAATGTAAAGATAATATGCAAAGAAGATATTGTGATGATATTCATGATTGTGGAACAAACGAGGGACTTCCAGAAGAAACCCAGGAATGTGAACCATTATTAGAAATTATAGAAGATGAAACAAATCAATTGAATTTATTAGAAGCAGATGACACTTTTACAGAATACAGTAGCCAATTAAACAATAAACCAAGAATGTTCTCATCATTATTTACAAATATTGAAGAAAACAATTTATGGCCAGCCATAATCTTTGTTGCACTATTAACCTTGATTGCACTATTAACATTTATTGAGTCAGACCAAAATTATATGGCAGCAACACTTGTGTTAGCATTATTAACAATAACTTTACTAACATCAACAACAATAGGAATAGTTTCAGAAGCAATAATCTTAGGAATAATGTTTGTAAGACTAAATAAATTCACTTCATTAGATCTAGGACTAAATTCAACACAAAAAACACCAAGTTACAAAACAAAAACAACTTACAAAACAAATACAAATCCATTCACTTCCTTGCTTAACAATTATTTAACTAAAAGAAGAGCAACAAAAACAACATTTAAACCAAAACCGCACAAAAACACAAAGCCAAAAATAACAATCCATGCTAAACATAAACAACTTTGGTCATCTGGAGTTTTATCTAAAAAAAGAAATAGGAACTTAGATGGTTCATACAACAGATTCAAGAAATTCATGTACAAATTAAATAAAACAATAGATTTATCATTAAATCATTTACTAAATAGATTCCAAAACTTTGCCGCTGCTAAATCAGGTGAAGTTATACTTAGAGAAGAAGATATACAAGATAATAAATCAAATAAATCAGATTCAAATGTATCAAAAATACCACAAGCAAGGAAAATCAACATTAGACAAGTCAAAACATCCAAAGATCTAATTTTGAACTCATTAAAAGAAACTTATATGAGGGATGAAGACAAATTCAATCAAAATAAAAGTAACATTTAAAAAGAACAAAATAAAGGGTGATAATATGAAAAGAGGCAAAACAATAGGAATAATCGCAGTAAAAGGTGGAGTTGGTAAAACAACCACTGTTTCTAATCTTGGAACAATCTTAGCTAGAGACTTTGGCAAGAAAGTATTATTAGTAGATGCAAACTTCTCAGCCCCGAATCTAGGCATACATCTGGGCATGGTTGATCCTGATAACACCTTGCATGATGTTTTGCAAGATAAAGTCCATATAACAGAAGCAGTATATGAACATGACTTAGGTTTTCATGTAGTGCCGTCTAATTTAATTCACAAAAAGATTGATCCATTTAAATTAAAAAATAAATTACAACCTCTAAGAAAACACTATGATGCAATAATTTTAGACTCTTCTCCTAATTTAAATGCAGAAATATTAGCTACAATGCTTGCAGCTGATGAATTATTAGTTGTTACAACACCAGATTATCCTACTTTAAGTTGTACAATGCATGCTGTAAGAGTTGCTAAACAAAGAAAAACACCAATAACAGGAATAGTCTTAAACAGGGTATTAAATAAGAATTTTGAATTAACATTAGATGAGATAGAAGATGCAACAGGTGTTCCAGTAATAGCAGTTCTTGAAGATGATCATAAAATGATTGAAGCTTTATCTAAAACAACACCAGCAGCAATTCATCATCCAAAAAGAAACACTATTGTAGAATACAAAAAACTAGCAGCTTTCTTAGTTAATGAGAACTTTACTGATGATAGAGTCTCTGCAAAATTTAAAACAATGTTTGGTGGAATTCCTCGTCAAGAAATCAATAGAACTCTTTTAAAACAAGAAAGATAATTCACAAATACTTTTATTTATTTTCTACTCTTATTTTAATAATTGATCAATTTTCTCTGCTTTCATCGCAGCTTTAAGAGATTCAATACCAACTTCTAATTGTTTATTATCAGGTTCTTTTGTAGTTAATCTTTGGATACACATTCCTGGAAAAACTATTGTTTTCATTATTAAATTATCTTTCCATGCTCCTGCAAGTTTTAAAACCTCATAAGAAATTCCAGCTACAGGCAGTAGAAAGAATATTCTTGATACTAAAAGTATTCCTCTTTGACTCCACCAACCCATCTGGCCAAAACTTGGTAAGATAATTTCAAGAACTAATGGTATTAATGAAAATATAATGATTCCTATGAATATAACTAATAAAAGAAAAGATGTTCCACATCTTGGATGCAATCTAGAAAATTTCTTAGCATTTTTTATTGTTAATTTCTCACCAGCTTCATGACAATTAACAGCTTTATGCTCTGCTCC
>CAZKVI010000013.1:0-36710 GCA_964556185.1 uncultured Methanosarcinales archaeon | reverse complement strand
TTCCCAAATTCTGATTTTTCTGTTTCAAATTCTTTTGTTTTCTTTTCAATATTTTCTAAGCCAAGATCAATAGCATTCATTTTGTTTTCTGCTTCTTCAGCTTTTTTTAGAACATCTGTTTTAGCTTTTTCATAGGTTTTCTTATTCTTTTCAACAAGATTTTCTTGGATTTTTATTTGTTTGATATTATTATTGTAATCTTCAAGTTTTGTGTTTAATTCTTTTTCTCTTTCAATTAGTTCATCTTCTTTTTCTCTTAATCTTTCTTTATATTTATCAAGTTCTTTTTGTTCTTTAACTGTTTGTGGTTCTTTGATCATCTTTGCTTTTACAACATTGATTCTTGGAATTTTCTTTGTTTTTGTTTTAGGTTCTTCTTCAAGTTCATCAATTTCTTTTTGTATTTTGTTTAAGTCTTTCTCGATTTTCTTTTCATCTATTGGTTTTTCTTCTTTTTTCTTGAACAATCCAAGGAAACCTTTTTTTGGCTTTTCTTCAATAGTTGTTTCAATATCTGTAGGTGTTTTAGGTTTGGGTTTTGCTTTAACTTCTTCTAAAAATGATCTTATTTTTTGTTCTTCTTTTTCTTTTCCAATATCTTCTGCAATCTTTTCTTCTTTCTCAATAACTTTCTTGATAATTTTCTTTTTCGGTTTAGTTGTTTTTTTGATCTTTGCTTTCTTCTTTTTTGGAGTTGGTACTGGATCTAATTTAGGTTTCTCTTTTTTAGGTAATGGAATTGGATCTAGATCTTTTTCATGTTCTAAAGGAGCAGGAGGTTCACTTAATTCTTCTTTTTTGCCAAATAATTTTCCAAAAAAGCCTTTTTTCTCTTTTTCAGGCACAGAAGTCTTATCGACTACAGAAGTCTCTGGACTTCTTACTTTCTTATCAGAAAGTTCTTGCTTTCCTCCGGAAAGCTTTGGGGGTTCATCTAGTTTTTCAATAGGTTCTTGACCAAGGTCTTCACCTAGTCTTTTATCTAGTTTATCTAGCTCATTCATCTCTTTTTTCAAAGATTCTACATCTAGGGAAGAAGTCTCTTTGTATGCCTCATTAAACTCTTTACTAGGCTTAGGAACTGTTAAAACTTCTTTATCTACCCCTTTCTTTTTCCCCATGCGTAATTACATAGTTTATTAGTTTAAAAACTTTTGTCATGCCTTAGGAATGGTATTGAGTTTATTTACTCAAAAGCATACAGAATTCAGAGAATTCTTAGTTTCTTTCAGAAACTTTTTAAATAGTTTAAAATTCTAGGAAAAAAGGTGATATTTATGGATCAAAAATCTTGTATTTCATGTAAAAAACGAGTAGCTAATGATAATGGCTCAGTGGAATTTGTATGTCCTCAGTGTAAAAAGTATCCAATTATTAGATGCTCTAAATGTAGAGAAATTGTAGCAAAATTCAAATGTCCAGAGTGTGGATTTGAGGGACCTTAAAATGGCACAAGTTATACTGACTTTCAAAATAATGCCAGAATCTCCTGAAGTTGATTTAAGTGCTATTGAAGAAAAGGCAAAAGAAGCAATTTCTAATAATAAAGGAGAACTAGGCAAAGCAGAGATTGAACCAATAGCTTTTGGTTTGAAAGCTTTGAACTTATTTGTTACAGCTGATGAAGCAGAAGGCTCTCCAGATGAAATGGAAGATGCTTTGAAAGCTTTAGAAGGTGTACAGTCCTGCGAAGTTACTGATGTTCGAAGAGCTATAGGATAAACTAAAGTTCTTCAGAGGTATTAAAATGAAAATACACTTTTTTATTTTATTATTAATGGTTTTATTAGTTTCTGCATGTTCGCAGAATAATTTACAACAAGGACCTATTGTTTGTCAAGATTTAGATGGTGAAGACCCATTTCCTTATCTTTATAGTTATGATGCGAGTGAAGTTCAATATGGGGAGGATGTTTTCTCAGATGTTTGTTATTCAGATTGTTTGAATGGTTGTACTAATGTTAATAATGTAATACTTACTGAAGCTGATGCATTGACATGGGATAAGGATTTACTTGCTTTAGAAGCTTATTGTGAAAACAATCAACCAAAATATGCAATTTATACATGTCCAGAAGGATTTAAATGTAATAATGGAAGATGTATTGAAGTAGATTATTGCGAAGAATATGGTTCACCAGTTGAAAACCAATTGATTATTAATTCTGCTCCTTATTTACATGGAAATGCATTTCATCTACTAGAAGTATTACCTGATTCAATTGCAGTTAGAATTAATACAGTTAGTGATACAATTGATCTAGGAGAGATAAAAGAAGTTGATGGATATGGTATTTGGTTATTGGGAGTTGATGATCAGTTTGGTGTAGCAACAATAGGTTATAATTGTGAACCAGTTGATTTACATGATCTTGATACTGAAATAATGATCGGTGTTGATCCAATTGATGAACCTGAAGAAATCATTGATACACATGATCCAGATAATGATTTAGTTCCTCCAGAAGATGATGAAGGCGATGATGACGAGGAAGAAGAAGATTCAATAAGTTCAGCTTATCAAGGAGAGTAATTCTTTTTCCACAGAAGTCTTTCCGACTTCTTGCTTTCCTTCGGAAAGTTTTATTTTTACTTTTATTCCATATTGAGAAAAATGAGTTCTAGTTGCTTTTATTTTTAGTTTTGCAAACAAAACTTCGAACTTTGGAATTGCTTTTTTATGTTTTTTACATAAAACATGAATGTCAAAGAAACCTAATGTATCAATTTCAGTGCACATTAATTTTAATTGATTATTGTTTGTTTTTTTAGCAATTATTTTTGCTATTTTATTGTCTTTTAATTGACCTAACCATAATGGACCTGCATCTTTGTATCTTCCGTGTTGTTTCATTATTTTGTCAACTTTTTGTTTGCCTTTTTCGCATTGGAAATAAATTCTAAAATAATGATCTTTGTAAAAAGAGAAGATTGGTGTTAAAGCTTTGTCATATTGTGCAGCAACTAATTGTACTTTTCTTATTAATATTCTCAAACCAATCTCATGCATTTCTTCATTTTTTAATGGATCTGCCCAGTATTTTCTTTTGCAAGTTTTAGGAAATGTTCCTGCCAAAGGCGCGGTGTCTGTTGCAGTGACTGCTAGAATACCCTTTCTAGCGATTCTTTTGCAAGCAGAATCTAAGAATGGATTTGGTGTTCCAAATGGATCAATTTCAATATAATCAAAACCAGATGAATTTAATAGGAAAAGATTGGCATCATCTTGGTGTATGAATATGTTTTTGTTTTTATCTAATTTGTTTAACTTTAGATTGTTTTTTATGTTTTTGACTGCTTTTTCATCGTAATCATTGAAATGAATTGCTCTTATTTTGTTTTTTGTTTCTAAAAGAATTCGAATACCTCTAATACCAGAGCCAGATAAAGGTAATCCTATTTGTATATCTTTCTTATTCAATGCTTCTAAGATTGCAATTGTTGTATCTCTGTTGAATTTCATAACTGGATTATAGAATACTTCTAAATCTTTTGATATCTTCTTTTCAATAGGTACTTTTACAATTGCTTTGCCTTCTTGGATTTGTTGAAACATAATACAGAGAAGTAAGAAGTGGTATATAAATATATGCTATAATTCAAACTCATCAATAAATCCTAATATTGTTTTGTATTTTTCTAAATATCTGAAACCTTTGTCTGTTAGTGTGATGAACTTCTTGTCTTTTTTGTCAATGATTTCTTTTACAAATTCTTTTTCAATTAGTTCTTTGTAGTATTCTGCAAAACTTTGTGAGGATAGATTAGAATATCTAAGTAAAGGTGTTGGTTTGATTGAGTTATTATGATTTCTAATAATCTTTAAAATATCATAAACTACTTCTAATCTGTCTCGTTTTTTTGCCATTTTATGATGTTTTTGTTGTTTTGATTACTTTGTATGCAATAAATCCAAAGATTATTGCAGATATAAAGTAAAATATTGGTTTAGTATCGTGAAGATATCTTATTCTTGCGAAGATTGCTAGATTAAATAACCAAAATAAAAATAATAATCCATATGTTGTGTATAAACTAGCAAAGTGACTTTTCTTTTTCTTCTCTTTGAAATTTTTATAACTCATTACAATTGCAATAATGAACAATAATGCTTGGGAACCTAAGAAAATCAATGCAGATTGTGTAATGACTACTGTAATTGTTATTATGAATGCTAATAAGTATAAGATATGTAATTCATTATAATCTTTGAAATTAAACTTTTTCCAGAGAGTACTATATGCTAAAGATAATAATGCCATTGAGCTTGCAAAAGCAAAAGGTAGTAAACATATTAATGGCATTAATCTTGGGTGCATACCAAAATTAACTTGATAAAACATTGAAATTTGAGCTAAAAATCTAAATAAGTAAGCAATTGCAAAGAACATAAATGCTTCTCTAAAATATTTTATACCTTTGTGTGATGTTAATTCATATATTTCTTTTGTTTTGAAAAATACTAATAAACACAACATTACAAGAACTAATGAATATGTTAGTTCTACTCCAATATCAAATGCACCAGGCATAATAAATGGTCTCATACTATCACCAATTATTTAGATTATTTAAAGCTTTTTAAATAAAGTGGACTTAAAGTGTACATTTTGTCTTCTTCTTATTTATAAGTTAAATTAGCTTTTGGATATTTAATGAATTGCGTGAGGTGAGAAAATGAAAACCGCAATAATTGGAATTTTAGGTCTGTTGATCATTGGTTTAGTAGCATCAACAGGTGTAGTGTCTGCATGGGGTTCTGAAGATTCAGAACGTCCAGAACATCGACAAGCAATCATTCAAGCAATTGAAGATAATGATTTTGATGCTTGGAAAATAGCAATGGAAGAATCATTAACAGAAGAACGTTTTGCAATGATTGTTGAGAGACATAGCCATTTTATGGAACACAAGGATTTAAGGTTTGCAACAAGAGATGCAATCATGGATGGAGATTATGATGCATATCTTGAAGCTGTTGAAGAACTTGGAGTTACAGAACATGTAATGACTGAAGAAGACTTCAACAACCTTGTTGAAATGCACCAAAATGGAGAAGGTCCAGGTTTTTTCAAGCAAAGATTTGGAAGAATGATGCATTTCTTTGGAGAGAATTAATTCTCTCCTTTTTTATATTCCTTCTTTTCTTAAATTATTTATTATTCTCTTTACGATCTTTGCATTGTTCATGGAATAGAAGTGTAATCCAGGAGCACCTGCTTTGATTAATTCTCTACATAAGTTTGTAGTGAAGTCAACAGAAACATTCTTCAACTCTTCTTTGTCATCTTGGACTTTTTTTAGGTTTTGTGTGTGTTCTTTTGGGATAGTCACATGAAAAGTCTTTGGAATGTAATCAATTTGCCATTTTGTGAAGATTGGAAATATTCCTGGGATTATCAAGTTATTAATTCCAGCGTTTCTACATTTTTTAACAAATTCTATATAATCTTCTGCATTAAAGAACATCTGAGTAAATATAATATCAGCACCTGCATCAACTTTTCTTTTCAAATTCTTAATATCTTCATCAAAGTTATCTGCTTCAATATGTTTTTCAGGATAACCAGCTACACAAATGCAAAAGTTTGTTTTTTCTGCTTCTCTGTATTTTGCATCTTCTGCAACTAAACCAATTTGTTTGTCTGTGTTTCTAAGAAAGTATTTACCTTGATTCATTGCATTGATTTGTTCAACTAATTCATTTGCATATTGATGTCCTTCTGGATGTTTTGTGAAGTTTCCATCTCCATCAGGAGGATCTCCTCTTAATGCCATTATGTTTGTAATTTCTAAATATTTGAAAGCTGTTAAGATGTTTTCCATTTCATACTTTGATCTATTTACACAAGTTAAATGCACAACAGGTTCTTTACCAAATTTCTTTTTTATCATTGAAGCTAAGGCAGCAGTACCACCTCTAAGACTTTTATTTGAACCCATTGTAATTGTTATGAAAGACACATCATAGTTTAGTAGTTTTATATCATTGTAGATTTTATTAATGTCAGAACCATTCCTAGGCGGCATGAACTCTATTGAGAATACAGTATTTCCTTGAGCTTCATAGATTTCAGTTATTTTCATATTGTAATTTCTTTATTACTATATTATAAACCTTGTTGATTATTTTATTCCGATAGGAATAATTACATATCATAGAAATTTATTTAAATAAGTAGATTCATAATTAATAAATCATGAGAAAAAGAGGTTTAATCTTAGCTATAATTCTTATTTTGCTATTATTTGTTACAGGTTGTAGTTTAATTGGTTTTTTTGAGAGTATTGGTTGTAGTTTTTTGTCTGGGAAGACTCAAGATCATTGTTATCAAGATGCTGCAGTACGTTTAGGTGATCATGATACATGTGATGATATTGAAGCAGCTAGTTTTTCAGCTGCAGAAGGTCCTGCACCTAGGGATAAATGTTATGTTCGTGTGGCAGAACAAACAGGAGATGCAACTGGTTGTGAAAGAATTGAGGGTGGGATGATAAGTTATACTAAAGAAGAATGTTATTACAAAGCAGCTATTACTAAATGTGATAATTTATTATGTTTGAATATTGCAGAAAGTTATAGTGACTATGAAGGCCATACTAGAACTAATTGTATACTTGAAATAGAAAATCAATGTGATACATATTATGGAGAAGATGAACATGGTGGACTTATGGACATGGATTATGAAGAAGAGGAACAAGAAGTTGTAGTTGATTCTGATCCAATAGACTTGAGTGCATGGGAAGATGAAGAGGAAGAAGAAGATGATCCTGATAAAACATGTTGGAAATCAGGAGATACTGTTTATTATACAACTTTTATGAGTATGCTTTTGAATGATGAAGAAACAAAAACAAAACAAGACTTTTGTACTGATGATAAATTTACAGTTCATACATGTAATGATGATATGTCTGTAAAAACTGAAACATTTGATTGTCCATTTGGTTGTGATGGTTATGGTTCTGCTTGTAAAGTTGACGAAGCTGAGTTACAAGGAGATTGTGAAGATACTGATAGTAATAATTGGAGAACTTCAGGGACTGTGACAGTAAATGGTTATACTTTCTCAGATATGTGTAAAGATGAATATATGTTAGCAGAAGCAATATGTGAAGATGGTGATTTACAATTCCAAGAATTTGATTGCAGAGATTTTGAGTTACATTGTTATGGTCTTAGATGTAGAGAAAAACCAACTGCAATTGGTCGATTTTTAAGTTTTACATGGAGCTCATTAGGGCAATTAGTTAGTGGTCCACCTGAACAAAGAATGGAAAGTGGCGGCCTTGTACATGCTGGTTATATTATTACTAGGCCAGTTGAAGTAGTTGATGTAAGTTCAGATACAAAGGAATAATTCTAATACGACTATTTTCTTCAGAAAGACTTATAAAAAACTAGTAATTTAGCTATTCTATGGGTAGATTTTTAGATGCTTTGAAAGATAGAGTATTAGTAACAGATGGTTCTATGGGTGTGACTATATTTCAGTTAGATTTAAGTGCAGATGATTATAATGGAAAAGAAGGTTGTGTTGATTATTTAAGTATTACAAAACCAGAAATAATCCAGAAAATACATGAGTCATTCTTAGAAGTTGGTTGCGATGTTGTCGAAACAAATACTTTTGGAGCAAATAAAATAAAATTGAAAGAGTTTGATCTTGATAATGTTTATGAAATAAATAAATCAGCTGCAGAGATCGCTAATAAGGCTGTTGCTAAGTTTGGTGGGTTTGTTGCTGGTTCTATTGGTCCAAGTGGTTTATTGCCAGGGTCTTCTGATCCAGAATTAAGTAATATTAGTTTTAATGAGTTAGTTAATGTTTTCAAAGAACAAGCTTTAGGTTTAATTGATGGAAAAGTTGATGTTTTTATAATTGAAACACAACAAGATATTTTAGAAACAAAAGCAACAATAATTGGTGTAAAACAAGCTTTAGCTGAAAAAGGTAAGCAAATTCCAATTGTTGTTCAAGTAACTCTTGATATTAATCAAAAAATGTTACTTGGTACTGATGTAGCAGCTGCATTAACTACTCTAGATTGTTTAGATGTTGGTATTATTGGTATGAATTGTAGTACGGGACCAGCAGAAATGACAGAGTCTGTAAGATTTCTCTGTAATAATACAAATAAATTTGTTTCTTGTATTCCAAATGCAGGACTTCCTGTAAATGTTAATGGAAAAGCTGAATATAAATTAAGTCCAGAAGAATTTACTCAATATTTAACATCTTTTGTTAATAATTTTGGAGTTAATCTAGTTGGCGGTTGTTGTGGAACAACAAAAGAGCATATAAAAGAATTGGTAGGGTCTGTTAAATCTTTGAAACCTCGACGAGAAACTGTTGAATGTAATGTTGCTGTTTCTAGTGCTTTGAATTCAGTTTCCTTAATCCAAGAACCAAGACCTTTGTTAATTGGTGAGCGAACAAATGCAACAGGAAGTAAGAAATTTAGAGAATTATTAAAAAAAGAAGACTATGATGCAATCTTAGACTTAGCAAAAGAACAAGTTGAACATGGAGCACATGTTTTGGATGTTAGTACTGCTCATAATGATTTAGAAAAAGGAGAATCTTATTATATGGAGAAATTAATTAAGAAATTTTCTACATTAAATGCTCCTTTAATGATTGATTCTACTGAACCAGAAGTTATTGAGAAAGCTTTGCAAAATTATCCAGGCAAAGCTATTATTAATTCAGTAAATTTTGAAAGAAATAGTTCATTACTTGATGAGGTATTTCCTTTGGTTAAGAAATATGGTGCAGCTGTTGTTGCTTTGCCAATTGACGACGAGGGAATGGCGCAAACTAAACAAAGAAAATTAGATATTGCAGAGAAGATTTATCAAAAAGCTAAAACTTATGGAATAAATACATCAGAAATATTATTTGATTTCTTAACTTTCACATTAGCCACAGGAGAAGAGAATTATAAAGAAACAGGAATTGCAACTTTTGAAGCAATTAAAGAATTTAAAGCTAGATATCCTGAGGTAAAAACAAGTTTAGGTGTTAGTAATGTTTCTTTTGGTTTGAAGCCAGTAGCTAGAAAGGTTTTGAATAGTGTGTTTTTACATCATGCAATTGAATATGGATTAGATGCAGCAATTGTTCATGCTGGAAACATAACTCCTTATTCTTTGATTGATGAAACTGAGAGAGAATTAATGGATAATTTAATTTTTAATAAAGAAAATGCTTTACAGAAAGTTGTTGATTATTATGAAGATGTTGATGTTGAGAAAACAGAGGAGAGAAGCAACAAATATGTTGGTGAGGATGTTCCTGTTGAAGAAAGAATTCATAATCATATTGTTTATAGAATTTCAACTGATTTGGAAAAGAATTTAGATGAATGTTTAAAGAAATATTCTGCTCTGGAAATAATTAACACAATTTTAATCAAAGCTATGAAAGATGTTGGTGATAGGTTTGGAAAAGGTGAATTTGTTTTGCCTTTTGTTTTAGATGCTGCAAACATAATGAAAAAAGCAATGAATCACTTGGAGAAATTCTTAGATAAAGATCAAGAAGAAAAAGGAACTATTATTTTAGCAACTGTTTATGGAGATGTTCATGATATTGGTAAGAATTTAGTAAAGACTGTTTTAGAAAATAATGGTTTCAAAGTTTTAGATTTAGGTAAGGCTGTTTCAATTGCAAAAATAATTGATGAAGTTAAAGAGAATAAACCAGTTGCTCTTGGTTTGAGTGCATTATTGGTTTCAACATCCCAACAAATGAAAGCAATAGTTGAAGAACTGCATAAGAATAAGTTGGAAGTTCCTGTTATTGTTGGCGGAGCAGCTGTTAGTGAGAACTTTGCAAAACAGATTGGTGTAATTGGTGCTGATAATTATGTTGGTGGAGTTCACTATGCCAAGACTGCATTTGATGGCTTGGAGATAGTTCTATGGTTGATTAAGTAGCATAAGCTTTATATACCTCTACTTTTCCTTCTAATATCATGATCAGAAAACCAGTTATATCTATATTAGGTCATGTAGACCATGGGAAGACCAAATTACTAGATACAATTAGGCAAACTACTGTAGTTGATAGGGAAGCTGGTGCTATTACTCAAGCTATTGGTGCTTCAATTGTACCATTAGAAACAATCCAAAGGTTATGTGGTGATTTATTAGAAAAATTAAATCTTGATATTAAATTTCCTGGATTATTATTCATAGACACACCTGGTCACGCTGCTTTTACTAATTTAAGAAAAAGAGGCGGTAATTTAGCAGACATTGCAATCTTAGTTATTGATATTAATGAAGGTTTTAAACCACAAACTATTGAAGCAATTGAAATTCTAAAGAAATACAAAACACCTTTTGTTGTTGCAGCAAATAAAATTGATTTAATTTCAGGTTGGCAACAGAAAGATATGCCTTTAATGCAGAGTATTCAAAATCAAAATGAAACAACAATTACTTTATTAGAAACAAAATTGTATGAGTTAGTTGCAAAGTTTGAAGAAATGGAAGTAAAAACAGAAAGATTTGATAGAGTTGAAGATTATACAAAAGAAATTGCAATTGTTCCAATGTGTGCAAAGACTGCAGAAGGTATTCCAGAATTATTAATGGTAATGACAGGTCTTGTACAGAAATATTTAGAACAAAATTTAGATATTGAAGTTAAAGGTCCTGGTAAAGGAACTATTTTAGAGATTAAAGAAGAACAAGGTTTAGGAAAAACATTAGATCTAATTATTTATGATGGAACTATTAAAGTCAACGATACAATTGTTATTGGTGGAATAGATGCACCTATTGTTACAAAAGTTAGGGCCTTGTTTGAACCTGCTCCATTATCAGAAATGAGAGAGAAAAAGAGTAAATTTGATTCTGTAAAAGAAGTTCATGCAGCTACTGGAGTAAAAGTTTCTGCTCCAAATGTTGAAGAAGTTATTGCAGGTATGCCATTGTGTGTTGTAAAAGATAATGAAGAAGAATTAAAAGAAAAAATACAACAAGAAGTTGAAGAAGTTCTTATTGAGACTGATAAAGATGGAATTATAATAAAAGCAGAATCATTAGGAAGTGTTGAAGCAATGATTACTATATTAAAAGATAAGGGCGTTCCAATAAGAAAAGCAGGAATTGGAAATATAACAAAAAAAGATATTTCAGATGCACAAGCTAATTATGATAAAAATCCCTTGCATGCAATACTTTTGGGTTTTAATGTTATGATGACTCCAGATGCTGAGGAGAATCTTAAAGGAACTGACGTAACTGTTTTAACAAATAAGGTTATTTATAGATTAGTAGAAGATTATGATTCTTGGGAATCTGCTGCTAAGAAAAAGTTAGAAGCAGCTGGTTTAGATGAATTAACTAGGCCATGTAAAATGCAAATAATGCAAAATCATGTTTTTAGACAAAGTGGTCCTGCAATTGTTGGAATGGACATTATGGTTGGGAAAGTAAAGACTGGAGTAAGATTAGTTAAAGAAGGTCAATCAAAACCAATTACTAAGATAAAATCTATGAAAGAAGAAAAAGATAATATAAATGAAGCAGAAGCACCTAAACAACTGGCAATTGCTTTAGAAGGAGTTACAATTGGTCGTCAGCTAAATGAAAATGATATTCTTTATCCATTTATTATAGAATCTGAGTTTAGACAATTGAAAAAGTTTGCTAAATTCTTAAAAAAAGAAGAAATACAAGTTCTAAAAGAATACGCAGAAATGATGCGAAAAGATAACCCTGTTTGGGGAGTTTAGATTTCTAAACTTATTGGGCAATGATCACTTCCCATTACTTTTGGTAAGATTTTTGATGATTTAATTTTCTTTTTTAATTCTTTGCTAGCGATGAAGTAATCAATTCTCCAGCCAATGTTTTTGGCTCTCGCATTAAAGCGGTAAGACCACCATGTGTAATTATCTGGTTTATTGTTAAACATTCTGAATGTGTCTAAGTAACCTTTGTCTAATTGTTTTTGGAAAGCAGTTCTTTCTTCGATTGTAAAGCCTGCATTTTTTTGATTTTGTTTTGGGTTTCTTAAGTCAATTTCTTTGTGAGCAACATTTAAGTCTCCGCAGAAGATAACTGGTTTGGTTTTTCTTAATTTTTCACAATAAGCAATGAATTTCTTATTAAATTCAACTTTTTCTTTTAGTCTTTCTAAGTCTGGTTTAGAATTTGGAGCGTAAACATTGATTAAATAGAATTTAGGTAATTCAAAAGTTAAAACTCTTCCTTCAATGTCGAATTTCTTTACTCCAAAACCTTTTTTTATTGATAAGGGTTTGATTTTTGAGATTATTGCAACACCACTATAACCTTTTCTTTCAGCACAGTCCCAATAAGTTTTGTAACCTTTTAAAGAACCAATTCCTTTTAATTCATCTGTTAAATGATCTTCATGAATCTTTACTTCTTGCAAACAATAGATGTCTGCTTTTTCTTTGTTAAAGAATTTCATAAAGTATTTTTTCATGATTGCTCTTACGCCATTGACATTCCATGATATTATTTTCATGGATATATTCTATTTTTGGTTTTTATAAATTTTAATACTATATTCCTAAACCTTTAAAAACAATAAACATTATTCATCTCTAGGGTGATATTATGAAAAGAATAATTATTGCATTATTAACAATCTCATTGGTTTTGCTAATGGGTTGTGGAAGTGAAGAAGTAGAGGTTACTGGACCAGAAGATAATAATCAAGATGGTGGTTCATTGATTGAAACTGTTACAGATGCTGTTACTGCTTATTTCTATAATGAAATGGAATGTGAATATGTTCAACCAGATGGACAAGGTACAGCTGATTACTATTTCAAGAATGGAAAAACAAGAATGGATGTTCATATGTCAACTGGTGATGAAATCTTTTACATTAATGACATGGAATACATGTATCTTTGGTCAGATACTCCGCAAGAAATGAGTATTATGTGGGATCTGGATGATTTAGATAAATATGCTACTACTCAATCAAATTCGCCAGATCTAGCAACAATGGATGATCCTGAAGAGATTGAAGCATACTTAAAAGAACAAAATGCTGACTGTAAACCAGCAACTGTTTCAGATAGTTTATTTATTCCACCAAATAGGAATTTTATGAACATGGCAGATATGTTAGCAAATATGCCACAAGGATATAATTAAATCCTTGTTTTTTACTTTTTCTTTATTTCTCACCAATACTTTTTTAAATTCACTAATAAATCTGATTAATAATGGCAAATCTTAAAATTTTGAATTCAAAACAACTCAAATTGATTAAACAAATTGTAAAAAAGCAATTTGATTGTGATTATGCATTTGATTATATGGTAATGCAGAATCCTGATCAGAAATTATATTTGATGAATAAAGAATACAAAAATATTGATGATTCGAAATTAAAGATAAATTCACTTGGAATGTATTTTGGTCAAATAAAGAATGGTGAGTTGAGATTGAGTATTGAAGGCAGTCAAATTCTTGGTCCAATAGCTAAGAAGAATGTTATTGAGATTAGCTCTGGTTTGTTAAAATTGTGGATCAGGGGCCATGATATTGAGGTTGATAGCTCTGAAAATGGCTTTTTCATAGTAAAACATAAAAATGACTACATAGGTTCTGGAAAATTAAAGCAAGGAGTACTCCTTAACTTCATTTCAAAGATAAGGAGAATATATTCGAAGGATTAGCATATACAAACTATCACAATGCCTCCGTAGCATTAGCAGCTCAGCTTTTTGGGCAAGCCAAAAACTTGGGAAAAAGTCAGCTGGTACGGTATTCACTGCGTGAAACCGTACGAACATATACAAACTATCACAATGCCTCCGTAGCATAGTAGCTATTGCGTTGCCTTGGTATATTTCGAGCCGAAATGTTCGGAACGAAGTGACAGAAAGGCAAAGGTCGCGAGTGCAACTCTCGCCGGAGGCTTATATTCTGCTGTTTTAATGCTTCTAGGGCTAGTTATATACTATGATTCTACTTTTTAATCACTTTATAGTGGTTAAAAACAGAAAGGCTTATATACTAGAAGGTAGATAGTAAGTCACATGTTTATAGATGGGTGCTATAGAAGGGGTGCAACAAGCTTAGATGCTCAGATTGAAGCATTAGAGGCGTTGTCAAGCACATTAGGAAAGAATTTTGATGATGTTGAAGTAGATGGAAGAATAAGAGAATTAACTGGAATTATAGAAGAAGAGAGAGATACAAGAAATAGAGAAGAATATAGAGCAGAACAAGGAAGATTAATAAAATTAAGAGAAGATTATACAGAACTTTCTGAAGAAGTAAAATTTGTTCTTGGTTTTGCTAGACTTTACAAACTGCAAGAAAGAAAAGAAGCAGTTGCAGATTCATTTCAAGGTCTTTGTGATGCAAGAAAAAGTGTTAGAGGTTTTCTTTTTAGATATAAATTTACAGATAAACATGATATGGATAATACATATATAACTATTAAAGCAGAAGATGGTAGAAATGATATGGCAGATCATGTTCATAATCTTGCAAAGACTTATGCTTCTTTTGCAGTAGATCAAGGTTTTAGTGTTGAAGTAGTTCATAGATTAGATAATGAAGTTATGCTTAAAGTAGATGGAGAATATGCACACGCACTTTTTTCAGGAGAACAAGGATCACATAAATTTGAATATGTTGAAAGTAGATCAAAAAGAAAGAAAAGAACAGGATTTATTAGAGTTGATGTAGATCCTGAACTTAAAGAAAGAGATTTAAGGTTTGATCCAGGAAGAATTAAATATACATTTCTTGGTGGAAGTACAAAAGGTGGCCAAGGAGCTAATAATAATAGAAATTGTGTTAGAGCTACTTATAAAATTGAAACAGAACCAGAACCTGTAACAATGACAGCAGTTGCTAGAGGACGAAGTACTTATAAAAATAAAAAAGCAACAGCAGCTGTTCTACAAGCTAGAGTGCTTGAATTTTTTGATAGAGTAGAAGGATCTGATTCTGGAACTTATCGACCACCACATTCAAGACACATTAGAACTTATAATCTTAATGGTGGGAATTTTGTTAGAGATGAAAGAGTCGGTTTGAAAACCAATGGTGCAAATAACTTTTTCTCAGGTAAATCAGTAGCTACACATCTTTTTGCTTATCATGGTCTGTGTCCATTATAATTACCTCATAAAGAAATAAAACAAAACCATTCCAAAGAATATAATAAATAATCCAATCAACAAATACATAATCCATTTAGTTTGTGTTAATAGTTTGTCTTTGACGTCTACCATTAGTGCGTCTTCTTTTTGTGTTGAATGTAATCTTGCGAACTTGACTTTCTTATCAATGTCTTTCAATTCCTTAGTGTTTATATTGTCATGTTCTGGTTCAACTAATGCAACCTTACATTTAGGACATTGTTTCATCTCTAATTTATACTTTTTCCAACATTTTGGACATAATGTTTTCATAGAATACTTTGAAATGTTGAAATTTATAACATTTTCTCGTAATATTTAAAAAGAAGGTCTAATCCTTCACTTTCTATGGGCTTGTGGTCTAGTGGCTATGACATCTCGTTGACTAATACAGCTTCGCTGGATTTACTGAAAATCGCGTAGCTGTTTTCAGAATCGAGAGGATCCCCAGTTCGAGAAAGCCAGAGAACGAAACTCTGGTTTCGCAATTCTGGGCAGGCCCATTCTTTTCTAAGAATTAATTCGGAGCTTCACTGAATTTTTCATATTCTCTGTCTAATGAAGCATATACTGCAGTACAAATCCCCATAGAATTCATTGGACATTGCCCTTCTGCTCTAATTCCTTCCATAAGAGCTTTAACTGCTTCCTCATTCTCATGAATTAGTTTATTAGCATATCTTTGTATTTCTCCTGTTTCAGGACGATCTAAATTACCAAGAACTTCTCTTAAAGTTTCATCACTAACTGTAAGAAGACTTCCTTCATTTTCTTCAGTTAAAAAAGCGTATAAATAAGCACATGGTCTAAACACTTTATTTGGATCAAGACCACCCATATCAATATAATTTTGTATTCTTCTTTCCAAAGCATCATATAGTCTTGGATTATCATTTTGCATCTTTGCCCAATAATTAGTTTCTTGGACTGTTTTATCACCACTATAATCTTCTAGAACTTTATCTATTGTTGTTCTTGTTACAATTGGCAACCCATTCTCAGTATATTCAGTCATATTCTGAGAGAAATTGTGTAATTTATATAAAACTATCTAAGACTACTCCGAAACTTATATAAAGTAATATTCTAGTATTATTGTAAAAGAGGTGATTATGTGAGACGAAGTCTTCCTAGGAAAAGTGAAAAGGCTAAAAAAGAAGCCAAGCCTTCTGTAAAGAAACTTAAGAAAGCCAAAGTAGATATGGAACCCTTTATTTCTCAAGCACCTGCGAAATTAGTTATAAAACAACATATTGGAAGGTTATTATTGCCAGAGTTTTTTATTATAGCAATAGTCTCTGCAATATTTTATGGATTAATACTTTTGAATTTATCATTCTTAAATGTAATTTTACCAGAGGATATCTATTTATTTGTATTATTTATACTATGTTCATTGATTGTTCTGCAATTATTATTAATATTTCATAGGAGAGAAGTGTATGTTTTTTATGAAGATA
The DNA here is from genome assembly GCA_964556185.1 of uncultured Methanosarcinales archaeon. Classification (GTDB taxonomy): domain Archaea; phylum Nanobdellota; class Nanobdellia; order Woesearchaeales; family DSVV01; genus CAZKVI01. The sequence continues at coordinate 20,088 of CAZKVI010000013.1, read as the reverse complement.
GAATAGAAGTAAGTAGTAGAAACTGGGATTTATTATATGATGATATATTTGATATGAAACTAACAAAGGATTTCTTTGATAAAGCATTTGCAACAGGTACTTTGACTATTAATGTAAATTATAAATTAAAGCATATTCATAGGCCTGAAAGGATTAAAGAAGTTATTTTGCAAGTTAAAGACTAAAATATTGAGCTATTTCTCTAATTATATATCAAAAACCGAAACATACAGAAGTCTGTGACTTCTTAGTTTTCGATTAAAATCGAAAACTTTATATATAACAGGAGTCATTAATGTGTATTAATATACAAAAAGATATACTAATATATATTCCGAGAAAAGAAAAAGAGTGGTGATAGCATGAATGTCGAAAAATTAAGAAAGGTAAATGCCCTTACAGAAACCCTTAGACAACAGGGGATTGCTGCAAATACAGAGGATGCAGCAGCTCTAGCAGCTGATATAGCTGGAACTAATGAAGAACAACAATTTTCACAAGTTCAAGTTGAGAATGATCAAAAAATAGTCATTAAAGATCAAACATCTGGTGATGTCTTAATAGAAGAACCAGTTTTAGAAGATACTACAGAAGAAATTCCTGTAGAACAAGATACTTTTACAAGAGAAGAAGTGATCAATGTACTACAAAGTTTTGCAGACCAATTTATTAAAGAAGTTGAGAAGGTCTCAAAAAGAGTTTCTGAGCAATCAACAACAATTGCACACTTACAAAAGAAATTAGATAATTTAAGGGTTGTGAAACCACAACCAGAACCAGTACAACAAGTTCAAGAAAATACTCAAACAGAAGATGAAGGTTCTATTCAACACACATTGAATGTTTTGGGAACTAATCCAAGTCCTGAACCAGTTCAAGAAGCTGTTGAAGAAGTAAAACCACAAACTACACAAGAAACATCTAATAATCCTAGATCTGGTAATTACACTGCAGATGATGTCTCAATAGAGAAAATTTTCTATTTTGGACAAACTTAAATGAGGTGTAAAAATGGCAGGATATGAAGATTTTATCCATTTAAAGTATAAACCAAAAAAAGATGATTTAATTGCAAGTTTTAAAATTAAAACTCCTTCTTGGGAAACAAGAAAAAGATCAGCAGGCGCAGTCGCTGCAGAGAGTTCTGTAGGAACATGGTCAAATGTTAAAGCAGCAAAGTATCCAAGTGTTCAAAGAGTTGCTGCAAAAGTTTTTGAAATGAAAAAAGATGGATGGACAAAAATTGCTTATCCATATGGTCATTTTGAAGCAGGAAATATGTCACAAATTTTAGCTTCTATTGCAGGAAATGTTTTTGGAATGAAAGCAGTTGCTGGTTTAAGACTAGAAGATATTAAATGGGGAAAGAAAATGATTAAATCTTTTCCTGGTCCACACATTGGGAGAAACGGAATTAGAAAAATATTCAAAGTTAAAAAAAGACCAATTACATTAAGTGTTGCAAAACCAAAAGTTGGTCTGTCAACAAAACAGCATGTTAAAGTTGGGTATGATATTTGGACTGGCGGCCTTGATCTGTTAAAAGATGATGAGAATTTAGCAAGCCAGAAGTTTAATCCTTTTAGAAGAAGGATTAAAGAAACATTAAAAGTGAGAAATAAAGTAGAGAAACAGACTGGAGAAATCAAAAGCTATCTTGCAAACATTACTGGTCCAACCGTCGAGGAAATGATTAAAAGAGCTAAGTTTTTAGCTAAAGAAGGAAATGAGTTTGCAATGATAGATATTATAACAATTGGTTGGGCAGGTGTAAGAAGTGTAAGAGAAGCATGTCAAGATCTCGGGTTGGCAATTCATGCGCATAGAGCAATGCATGGTGCAATTACAAGGAATCCTCACCATGGCATCTCTATGACATTAACCGCAGAAATAGCAAGAATGTTAGGAGTAGATACATTACACATCGGAACTGCAAATGTTGGCAAGCTCGTTGGCACAGAAGCAGAAGTTTTGAATATTAGGGATCATGTAACCTTAGATAAAGTTAAGGCAGATAAAAAATTACATACTTTAGAAGAAGACTGGGGCGGCATGAAACCTTTATTCCCTTGCACTTCCGGTGGTCTACATCCTGGTTTGCTTGAAAAAGTTCTTAATAGAATTGGAAGTAATGTTATGATTCAGATGGGAGGTGGTTGTCATGGTCATCCACATGGAAGTCATGCTGGTGCAAAAGCAGTTCGTCAAGCATTAGATGCTTACCTTGATGGTGTTTCTGCAGATGAATATGCAAAGAACCACAAAGAATTAAGACAAGCTTTAGAAGTTTGGGGCCACAGGTGCACCAAATGATTTTTCTTTTATTTTTATTATTGTATATATTTGAATAATAATGAAGTTTAAATATAAAAACCTATTTCTTCTTTTTATTGGTGCTGGTTTTTAATAAAATGACTCATCTTGATATTGAAATGGAAAGATATGAAATGCATGGTCTTCTTAGATTTGATATTAGCCAACTTCCTGATGTAAGATTTGATTGGTTGGCTAAAGAAGTAGGGATGTATGGTACAGATAAAAAAACATGGAATTTACCTCGTTATCTTTGGACAAAGGGTAGGACAATATATATTGCTGATTCTTCTTATCCAACACCACCTGTAGTACATCTTGAATTAGAGGGAAGAAGATGTATAGAATCACTAGTGGTTGAACGACCTGGTTATGTTGGTGACGAGGTATGTGTACATCTTGCAGAGGATGGTGTTAAAGAATTGCGAACATCTCTAGGTACAATTAGAGTTGTTTATGAAAAGGAAATGAGAAAACATTATGTATAGTCCTTGATTAATAAAAATCAGTTAAATTAAGATAAAATGATTCTTTTTCTATAATTTTATAAACTAACTTATTCATAATTACCTTAATGTCATATAAATCAAACATTTGGAAGATGTATGTTTTCAAGTTTTTATCTCATTTCTTCTTAATTTCAGGAATTTTAGTTCCTTTTTTTACAGACTGGGGAGGAATATCCTTTATGCAGATTATGATTTTGCAGTCTATATTTGTTTTTTCTGTATTTATTTTAGAAGTTCCTACTGGTGCTGTTGCGGATTATTTAGGACGTAAAACTTCTTTGATATTAGGTGCTTTTTCAGTAGGTATTGCAGCCTTGGTTTATTCAACTTATCCAAATTTCTGGATATTTGTTTTAGGAGAAGTCTTATGGGCGTTAGGTGTTGCTTTAATGTCAGGTGCAGATCAGGCATTAATTTATGATAGTTTGAAGAAAATAAAACAAGAAAAAATATCTAAAAAAATATTTGCTAGATTTAATAGTTTTGAGATGGCAGGTATAATGATTGCTACAGCAATTGGAAGTGTTATTGCACATTATTATGGATTAAGATATTCAATGATGCTTATCATATTTCCTTTATCTCTTGCTTTTTTAATTGCATTAAGTTTTAAAGAACCAAAAATAAAGAGAAAAAAGCATTCAAAGAAATATTTACACACTTTAATGGGTGGAATTAGATATTTTAGAAAGCATAGGATCTTGAAAATCTTGGCTTTTGATAGGGTTTCAATATGGATTTTAGTGTTTATGTTAATTTGGTATTATCAGCCATTATTACAACAACTAGGTGTTGGAATTATTTATTTTGGTTTTATTTCAGCAGGAATAACAGCTGCGCAGATTATAATTCTTAATAAGTTTGAATTCTTAGAAATGTTTTTTGGTTCTAAAAGGAATTATTTATTATGGAGTGCATTGATTGCAGGTGTTGGGTTTATTTTAATGGGAATGGTAACTTATGTTCCTGTTTTAGTGGTTTTGTTTTGGATTGTAGCTGGTTTTGGTTTATCTAGGCAAGCATTATTTCAGAATTATATGAATAAACATATTGAGTCACATAATAGGGCTACTGTTATTTCTACAGTTTCAATGATAGAACACCTTGCTTCTGGTTTAGTATATCTAATTATTGGTATTTTAGTTACATGGTCTTTGAATTTTGCAGTAGTTATTACTGGGGTTTTTATCATTATATTTGCTGTAATCTCAAGAGTAGAAGAAAGGCATTTAATAGATTAATTATATACTAAAAGCACCAGAATCTTTATAAATCATAATCTACTACTTTCTATTATTCAAATATGGGTATGGGGGTATTCAAATGAACAAATTCATTATATTAACATTAATATTAACAATAGCAATGCTACAATTAGTTTCTGCAGTAGAATATCAATATTTTCAATTAGTAGATTTAGATATTACAGTTGATGGAGATTCTGTAGATGATATTAATATAGATACTAGCAATTCTTTTGATGAAGTAGAACCAGGAGATGATGTTAGAATAGAAGTAGAAGTAGAAAATCTTTATCCAGACACACAAGACTATGAAGATTATGAAATAGAAGATCTGGAGTTTGAGATTGAGATTGATGGATTTTGTGATGAAGATGATTTAGAATTTACAGGATCAGGAGAAGATCTTCAACCTGGTGATGATCATGAAGAAACAATAGAGTTTGAGATTCCTATGTGTGCTGATGAGGATTATTATGATATTGATATAAGAATCGAAGCAAAGAATGATGAAACAGGAGAAGGGTATACAATTACAAGATCTTTAACAATGGAAGTTGAAAAACTAACTACTGAATTAGAGATTATGGAACCTGTTTTAACACCTACAACAGTAAGTTGTGATAGGGATATTGAAATAGAAATAGAAGTTCATAATATTGGTTCAAAAGATGAAGATGATGCAGGATTATTAATAATCAATAATGATATTGGTATTAATGAATTTGAATTCTTTGATGTTGAAGCAGGAGATTATGATGATGAAGAAACTTATTATATGGAGACTTTCTCTTTTACAGTTCCTGATGATGTTGAAGCAGGAGAATACAAAATAAGAGCAGAGATTGAGTATTACAAAAACAACTATGAAAGAAAACAATATGTTTATTTAAATATTGAAGATTGTGAAACAGTTGACGCTGAGGAAGAAGAAGCTGATGTAGAAGATGTAGTTGAGGATGATACAGAAGATGATAATGAAACAACTACAGACTCAATTGTAACTGATACAACTGTTGATACTCCTCTTATTGATAATGGGGAAGAAACAAATGTTGATGCAGTTGAAGTTGATGACGAGACTGAGACATTAGAAACCGAAACAGTTGATGATGAAGGAAGTTTCTCACTTGTGTTGTTAGGAGTTATTGCAATTGTAGCAATCTTAGCAATAGCATTAGTTATCTGGTTTGGATTATTGTTGACTGAGAAATAGATTATTTTTTATTTTATTTTTTATATTTTTATAATTTACAGAAGTCTATGACTTCTTATTTTCCTTTGGAAAATTTCTAATTTAATTGTAATCCTTCTAAATAACTTGGAAAGTTTCTAACTTTTTTGAACAAGATTATTTATACTGGTTATTGTATCATATAATCATGGAAAACCAAAACATTTATATATTAATAGATACCAATTGGTATTATGAATACTCAAATAAATCTAAGGCTTCCTGAGAAATTGTTAATTTCAGCTAGAGCTTACTCTAAAAAGAATGGTTTTGGAACATTACAAGAATTTATCAAAGAAACAATAAGAGAAAAGTTATTTGAAGATGAGGAAGATGAATTAACACCAAAAGAAATGGCTCTTGTTGAAAAGATAATCAAAGAAAGTGACAAACATGGTCTCTATTGTAGCGAAGAAGAGCTTTTTGAGGCTCTTGGTAGGAAAACTAATAAAAGAAAAAAAAGAGTTTAGATTAGAGGCGAGTTCAAAATTTAAAAAACAAGTAAAGAACCTTAATACTAATACTAAAAATTTGATTATAGAAAAATTAGAACTTATTAGAATAAATCCATTTAGATATAAAAAATTAAAACATCCAAAATTCAATCTATTTAGAATAAGATTTACAGACGAAAGAAAAGAAAAAAGACTTATTTATCTAGTTGATAAAAATGTTATAATGGTAGTTTGTATTATTGATAGAAACAAAGAATACAAAGACTTAGATAAATATCTTAAAGTTTCTTGAAACTCTTCTCAAATTCTTTTATTCTTTTTAAGTTTAATTTTAGTTTTTTATTTGCTTCAGAAATAACTATTTTTAGATAATCTTCATTTACTAATTCTTTATTATCTTTTGTTAAAGGAATATCCATATAATCTATTCCTACAATCTCAAAAATGACTTTGTTTTTTATACTAATTATCCCAGAATGTTTGAAAGCTGAATTACTGGTTATTTTCATTAATTTTTTTGCATCATCTATTGTTCTACAGCAAATATGTAGAATTAATGGCTCATATCGAAACCAAGTTATTTCTTTGCTTGGCTTTACTTCAAAAGATTTAATTGGATCATGGCTAGTAAATAACCATCTTGTTTGATGTTTTTTATTTCCTGGTTTTAATATCATTATTCTACCAGCGCAGCTGCTTGTAGTGTAGTAGTTTTTGTGTTTGTTAATTAAATTAATGAGAGAAACTATTTGCTTATCAACACTACCTTTCTTAGATTTATCTGCTTTGTTTAGTTTTTCCAAAGCTTGTTTTTTGTTGTTGGCGAAGGTCATGGTTGAATAGAAAGAGTTAGGGTTTAAAAAGTTAATTGGGGATTCACTTAGCTTCAACAATCTTTCGCATTGCTTCGACAAAGTCTTTTGCTTCTATGTAGAGTAAATCAAATTCTTTTCCACTAATATCTTTTCGTTCTCTGTGTAGAATTAACTTGGATAGTTTGTAGAACTTATCCATTGATTTTACGTACTTTTTATTTATTAAACCTTTTGTAACTAATTTCTCTTGCATTACTGCAGCGATTTCTTTTGGTGCAGGAGGCATTTCTTTTTGTTTCATTAAAGCAGCATGTGCTGCATCAATACATGCCCAGTATAAATCTAAAGTTCCTTGTAAAATATGCCATTTTGCATTAAATAAAGTTGTTGGTGCTCTTTGGAAATAAGTCATTACTGCTTCTCTTGTTGGTCTAATTCTGCCTTGGTGTAATAATAATTGTAGTGGGTAGAAAAAACCAGTGTCTAATAAAGCAACACCATCTCTTAGCATGTTGATTGCAACTGGATCACCAATTTTAATATATTCCCAGAAACTTGTGAATTTTAATGTTGTAACATGTAAATCTGTAGATGTTTCTGCAATAGTTTTCTCAACAATAACTCTATATGCTTCAACAATTTCTGGTGTTAATAAGTAAACAACATCATCTACTAATAATAAAATATCAATATCTCCACCATCTTTATGGCCAGGAGTTGTTGTGCTGCCGAATAAAACAGCTGCCCTTAGGAAGGTTCCAAACTCTTTATGGATCTTTTTAGTGAACTTATAAGCTATATCAATATCTTTGTCAGAATACTTTTTTTCAGGAAATTGTACTTTTTTCTCTACTTTAAACTCCATATCATGCACAAAGGGCGTCTATTGTATATAAATATTTGGTACTCTCTTGCAGAAGTATCACTAATTGTGACAAAAAAATCATAAGTTTTTTAAATTTATGATTATAGGAATAGTTAAATGGCAGATCCAACTATTGAAGAAAAGATAAAACCAGTTGTAAAAGATGCTACTCATAAAGTCTTAGGTGTTAGTATTGATGAACTTACTGATGATATTACTTCTAAACTTACAATTAGTTCTTTAATAGATATTGGGATTGATACTTCTGTAAAATTTAAGAAAGCAAAAAAGAGATTTAAGAAAGATTATCTCGAGAAAATGTTGAAATTACATTTTGGAAATATTTCTGAAGTTGCTAAATTAACACATGTAAATAGAAGAAGTTTGCATAGGTTGATCTCAGAGTTTGATATTGATGTTAATAGAATAAAAAAAGAAATGAAAAGACCTTATGATATTAAGACTCATGCAGTTGGTAATGTTATTGAGAAGGTTTTGGATGGATACAAACAAGTTATCCATCCTGAGAAATTAGAAGCTGCATACGAAGGTGTTCCAGAGATTTCTGAAGATATTGTTAAGCACATGCCAGAGAAACCAATGAGTATGAAGGATGCAGAGGAAGAGTTTGAAAGAAGGTATTTACAGAAGGCACTTATTGAACATAATCACAATATTTCTCATACAGCAAAGGCAATTGGTCTAAGGTTTGAGACATTACATAGGAAATTGAAGTCGTTAGGGTTGATTTAACCCAAAGGTTTATATCTATTTCTCTATTTCTTGACTAAAAGGGGCTCGGAAATACACTATAAGAGAGAAGAAAATGAAAAATTTCCCATTATGTAATTATAAGGCCCCAGTTGTAGTTGGTGATGGTAGTCTTCCTTATGAAACTAAATTTATAACTCATAAGGGTTTTTGTATTGAAGTAACTTATGTTGGTGATCAAGCAGTAATGTATAGAGTTCATGAAAGGGTTCCTGATTTTTGTCAAGATTACGGTGGTTTTGTTGTTAAAGATGGTAAGGTTGTTGCTGCTTTAGGTGCTGACGGAGTTGGTATGGCTGAATTATCTCAAGAAGTTGCTTATCGGGTTGTCGATCAAACAGCTAGAGAACTTGATGAATTAGTTGATAGAGGGACAGAGATTACTTCTACTTTAATGGATGATGTTTGGAGAAATAATTTGTTTCCTACTTGGGATATGGCTGATTATGTTAGAAAAGAAAGAAAAAAAGTTGATGATCATCCAGAATACTATGTTTATGGTGCTAGTGGTATGGTTGCAAGAGCTGAAGCTGCTCTTAGACGCGATCCAATTGCTTTTATTGGTGCAACAACTTTATTTGCCGGATTAAATTTAAGTGGAACTTTTCATGCTATAAATCTTGGTGATGGTGGATATGCTGCTGTTGGAGATCAAGTAAAATCTTTTAGTGGTGGTTCTGGTGATTTTTATAGGAGAGTTCCAGGCCAAATTGGAGTTTATAGTAATGGTCTTTGGTGCCTAGCTGGAAATATTGAATATGAACAAACTGATTTTGGTGAGGGTGATCTAATTGCTGGATTTAGTGATGGTTGTTTAAAAAAAAGTCATACAACTCCTAGCTCAGTTGCTAATTTACTTTATGATTTAAGATCTAATGACCTAGAAAGTCTTGGTTTACAATTACTTGATGAATTGGCTATTAAAAAACAAATTCCTGGAATGCGAAAAGATTGGACTATCGCTGATGATATTGTTTTGTTTCTTATGAGAGGATGATGAAGGATATTATTATGATCATTTTGTCTCACTTATGTATGAATTATACTCGATTTACTTAAAAATGTCTTTATCTTTATAGATACAAATGTGACATAATTGTCATAGCTATAGAGGTTAAAATGGTTGATCAAATAATTCCACTGACACACTTGGACCAAGCAGGGCTTTCTCCTTTGTATAGGCCTGCATCTGTGCCAGAGATATCTTTAGGAGAACACGGAGGCTTAGAAAGAGGTATTTCAAGTGCTCATAGGGATGTTGCTAGATATGAAAGATTGGAAAGATTAGATGAGTCTAGATTCAAAAATACAACAAATTATTCAAGATTAGATTCATTAGTTAAAGGAGGATTAAAAAAAGCTGGTGATTATTTATCTCAAAAGTTTCCAGAGTATCAACAAGCTTTGCAATCAGTTTATTCTTCATTAGCACAAAAAGCAGGTAAGTTTACATCAGATTATATGAGAAATAATGCTTTTATGAATGATCAATATGTTTCTCAAGCTCAAGGGTTGAGATCTAGATTAAAAGCAGAAGGAGCACCTGGTTCATTAGGGTCCCAATATATGTTAAATGTAGCACCATTGTTAGCTTATACACAACAAATGCCAGGGGGCCATAAATAATGTCAATAGATTATTGTGCTGGTTGTTCATCTGGTTGTTCTTATGCTGCGCCAAGTCCGCAATATGGTGCTTCATCTTCATATTCAAACCAATCTTATTCAGCTTTAGAAGCTGCAGTTAGTCCAGCAATGTACACTGCAAAACCAACCGAGAGAAAAAAACAGCTTGAGTTAGATCATTCTCAAGACCTTCATCAACCCTACAACGCACCAGAGTTTAATTATGCGCAAGATCTTGCAAAATATCTTGCACTTAGTTCTTCTCAAGGTTATAATGCAGGGCATGTTGTTGATAACTTTCTGCATGCTTCTAGGCTTCCAACTCAATTTATTGAAAAAGCTGATGAAATAAAACATTATGTTGAAGAATGTTTTGAAAAAACAACTGGAAAAGTTCTACCTGGGAATATAATTATTTCAGTTTTAGAAAAAGCAGAATTGAAAAGAGCACATGAAATACATGGAGGAGAATGGAGTGATGGAATACAAGGATTTTCTTTGAATGGAAATGTTAAACACGTTTTTGTTAAACAAAATGACCTAGATAAAGTAATGCTAGTTCTTGGACACGAATTAGGTCATGTATTAACTCCAGGTATTTCAAATAGACAAACAGAAGAAGCAAAAGCTTTTGCATTTGAGTTTGCATGGATGAAGACAATTGTCGACGAGAATATTGCTAATTTATCTAGTAATATTAATTTAGATTTTATGCCAGCAGAGAATGGATTGCATGATATTGCTTGGTTATTTGTAAGGAATATTGCTAAGACTGGTAAGACTGCAATGGAAATTTATACAGAAATAGTTACTGGTTTGTTATCTGTTGATGAAATAGGAGTTGATTGGTAATGAAACTTGCTAAACTACTTGTTATAAATTGTAAATCTTTCGCCATCAATCAGAAATTCATTTACTTTATTAAATCCAGAAGGCAAGAACTCATGACCGTGTACAATTAACATTCCATCTAATTCTCTTTGTAATTTACTTTCTAAGCCTCGATGAAAAGGTTTGTCAGGACTTACATAAACTATATCATGATTAGATATACTGTGTTCATTAAAATCTTTTCTTAGAATTGTTACATTATCAAGATTAGGAATATCTAATTTATTTTTAATATCTAATGAAACATTAACTAACCAAGAGTCTGCTTCAATACCAGTAGCTTTCAAACCAAAGATTGATGCTAATAAAACAACTCTTCCATCACCTGATCCTAAATCAACAAAAGTAGAATGTTCATTGAGTTTTACTTTTTTGAATAATTCAAATACATCTTTTAATGGTGTTACACCCCAAAAACCTATTCCAGTATCTTTAGCTATTAATTGTCCATTTTTTAATAGAAAGTTCTCAAACTCATCATAGGTTTTTTTTAGATTATCAAAGTGTTGTTTCATTGTATTAGGTTAATATGTAAGAGTTAAATATTTTGTGTTTACATTACTCCACCCATTACTCCAAATGCAATTAAAGCAATGATTATGACTAAAGCAAGTATGATTAAGTATTCTGCAGCTTTGTGATTTCTATGCATTCTATCACCTCTATATGTGATTAAGGCATATATCTATATAAAAAGATTACTAATTTCTTTGTTTCTTGTGATTTTTACTATATTTCCAAGGTTTTCTACAGTCTTTGCAACCACCAACTTTGTAACAATGTTCATGTCCTTCTTTATCTAAGTTAACACTAAACAAAAAGTCATTTGCTGCATTAACAATAACTTGAACATCAATATTGTCAATATCTTCTCGAGAACGAATATGTAGATTTACAATCTCATCAATCTTTTTTAAGTCTGTGTTTACTAATTGCACTGAAACATTTCTTTTTCCAGACATTGTAAAACCATTTACAAAGAATTCACATTGTTTTATTTGTTTAAGTACTTCTGGTGCGTTTTTTGCAGTGAAATCAACCCTTGCCATGAATAAGCCTGTTTTATTTAGACTTAATCCAGTTTGGAAATTAAGCATGCCTCTTTGTTTGAGTTTATGAATTCTGAAGTTCACGCTTGGTTGAGATAACTTTAGTCTTGTAGCTATCTCACTTTGTGAAACATGTGGGTCTTCCATAAACCAGCTGAGAATTTTAATATCTCTATGATCTAAATTAAGTTCTTCTATCATAGATAGAATAAGACATATCTCATATTTAAATCTTTCTATTTATTATAAGAAAAAGAGGTTGAATTACTATTTTATATCTATGAAAGCTTTATATAATATAAGATATACCTTATTATAACAGAAGAATTATAGGTTTTTGTATTCTTTAATTCATAAACTACAGTTGCTTTGGCAACTTATTTTGTCTTACGACAAAATTTATAAGGAATTTCATAGTTTTTGGGGAATAATGACCTTAGAGGTGAGAAAATGACAAAATTCAAAGTTGAACAAAAAAGAGATGAGTGTATTGGATGCGGAGCATGTACAGCTATGAGTGACATGTGGACATTAGATGATAATGATGGAAAAAGCGATTTAAAAGGTGCTAAAAGAAGAGATGATGGTGTCTATGAATTAGAAATAGATGAAAAAGACTTAGATAAGCACAAAGAAGCAGCTGAAGCATGTCCAATTAATGTAATTAGCATTAAAAACAAAGATACAGATGAAGAAGTGATTTAAAATGGCAAAAAAAATAACAAAAGATATGACAATTGGTGAAATTTTACAAGAACATGGAACAGCAATAGCAGAAGTAATGTTTGATAAGGGAATGCATTGTGTTGGTTGCTGTGGTGCAAGTTTTGAATCTTTGGAACAAGGTTGCAAAGCACATGGAATGGATGATAAAGAAGTTGACAAATTAGTTGAAGATTTGAATAAAAAAGCTGAAGAATTAGCAAAAGGAAAAAAAGAAGGTTGTGGTTGCTGTTGTTCAGCTGGTGAAAAGTGTGAAGAAGATAAAAAAGATTGAAACAATGAAACAAAAAATTTACTTAGATCATTCTGCAACAACATGTATGGACCAAGAAGTAAAGAAAGCCATGGATGATTATTTTGAAAAGTGTTTTGGGAATCCAAATAGTTTTCATTCTTTTGGTTTAGAAGCAGCTGAAGCATTAAATAAAGCTAGAGTAAAAGTTCAAGGTTTGTTAAATGCTACAAATGAGAAAGAAATTGTTTTTACTTCTGGTGGAACAGAATCTGTAAACTTAGCAATACAAGGAATTGCTCGAGGAAGTAAGAAGAAAGAGATTATTACATCAAAAACAGAACATCATGCTGTTTTGCATACTTGCGAATTCATGGAGAAGATTGGGTATAAGGTTAAATATCTTGATGTTGATGCATATGGACGAGTTAATCCAGATGTTTTAGATAAAGCAATTACAAAAGATACTTTATTGGTTTCAATAATGTATGCAAATAATGAGATTGGAACAATAAATGATATTTCTTCTTTATCTAAGGTTTGTAAAAAACATAAAGTGTTTTTTCATACAGATGCTTGCCAAGCTTCTTCGCAAAACTTAGATGTTAAGAAATTAGGTGTAGATTTATTAACATTAAATGGAAGTAAAATGTATGGACCAAAAGGTACTGGCTTATTGTATGTGAAAAATAGTGTGAATATAAAGCCATTAATGTTTGGTGGTTCTCAAGAATATGGTTTAAGACCAGGAACTGAGAATGTTCCAGGAATTATTGGTTTAGCAAAAGCACTTGAGATAACTCAAAAGAATAAAGATAAAGAAAATAAGAAATTGATTAAATTAAGAGATAAAATGATCAAGTTTTTATTAGAAAAGGTTCCAAAAACTGTATTAAATGGTCATCCTGTTTATAGATTACCAAATAATGTTAATATTTCATTTTTAGATATTGAAGGAGAATCAATTTTATTACATTTAGATTCAAAAGGTATTGCAGCATCATCAGGAAGTGCATGTACTTCAAAATCTTTAGATCCTAGTCATGTAATTGTTGCAACAGGAATGCCTTATGAAATTGCACATGGAAGTATTCGATTTACTTTAGGTAGAAAAACTACTGAAGAAGAAGTTGATAAAGTATTAGGAGTATTGCCAGGTATTGTTGAATCTTTACGTAAAATATCACCATTTAAATTAGATTTTGATGAAGTTACAAAAGATTTGCCAGATGATTTGAAGGGGAAATTAAAATGACTGATCCAAAATGTAAACCAGATTGTGAAACATGTGAAAAACCAAAGATGGGACATGTTTTATCAAAAGATAAAGAACATCAATGGTTTTATAATGATATTGTTAAAGATCACTTTTTTCATCCTCGAAATATTCTAAAGAATGATAAAGACTCAGATAAATATGCAAAAGAAGCAGATGGTGTTGGTTTTATTGGAAGTCCTGTTTGTGGAGATGGGATGAAGATATTTATCAAAGTTGATAAAAGAGATGATAGGATTATCGAATGCAAATGGCAAACATTTGGTTGTGCTACTGCAATTGCTTCAACAAGTATGTTTTCTACAATGCTTACTGAGAATGGTGGAATGAAAATAAATGATGCACTTGGAATACATCCAAAAGAGATTGCTGAAAGGCTTGGTGGTATTCCTGTTAGAAAATTCCATTGTAGTGTACTTGCAGATAAGGCTTTTAAGGATGCTGTTAATGATTATTTTCAGAAGAGTGGTCAAGAAGATAGAATTAAAACAGAAAAAGTAGAGATTGTTGATAAAATATTGAAAATAACTGATAATGATATTGAACATGCAGTCTTAGAAGGTGCTCAAACACTTGAAGATGTTCAGAAGAAAACAAAAGTAGGAATTCATGATAAAGAATGCATTCCAAGGGTTGAAGAATTAATTGAAATTTATAAGAAAAAGTATTTTGGATGATTGGATTGTTTAATCAATACCACTTATTTCTTATCGCAATTTAATAATAATTATAAACAAGTTATTATTTTAGGTTTTTGGTGGTAAAATGGAATATAAAATAGTAGAAAAAGAAGAATTCAAAGTTGTTGGAATGGATTGTCAAACTTCTGTTCAAGAATGTATGGGTGAAGCAAATAAACTCCCTGCTTTATGGGAAAAGTTTGTAGGAAAAGTAAATGAAGTAAAAAATAGAGTTGATGCAAAAGTTTTCTATGGTCTTTGTCTTGCTGGAGAAGAATGTAGTTTCAAATATGCTGCTTGTGTTGAAGTAAGTGATTTTGAAGATGTTCCAGAAGGAATGATTCAAGAAACTGTTCCAGCTGCAAAGTTTGCTGTATTTACACATAAAGGTAGATTATCAGAATTAGGTAAAACTTATGAAGAGATTTATGAAAAAGGAATGCCTGAATCTGGATTAAAGCAGAAGAAAATCTGGTTAGAATTATATGATGAAAGATATGGTAAAGACAGCGATGATTCAGAAATAGATATTTATGTAGAAGTTGAATAAATATGTAAATATTTATATACTAATTGATCTTGAATTAGTGTATGGTAATCTACATAATAATTGGAATCATTACTTTTGTTATTCTTTTTGCTCTTTTGAAAGGATATGTTATTCCAAAGGTGGATAAGAAAGTAAAAGTAACAGATGCCAAAAGATATGCAATATGGGTTAGGAATGGCTTGATTGCTTTTGTTGTATTGTTTGTATTGTTCTTTGTTATTGGCTTTTCAATGGGTTGGATGAAATAACTCGAATCTTTTTGTGAGATTACCAAAATACTTATAAATCTGTATTATTAGGATTATTTCATGGGCTATGTAGAATTCTTCAAAATGTTGGAAGCTTGGGGATTATTAGATATAGTTTTGCCTTTTATGCTTATAACTACTATAATCTATGCATTATTACAAAGGACTAATGTGCTTGGTAAAAGAAAATTTATTGATATGACTGTATCAGCAAGTTCAGCTGGTTTAGTTGTTATTGGTCATGTTATTGGAGCATTTCCAAGGGAATGGGATGTTGTTTTAGTTCTTAATGAAGCAATACCTCATCTTGCAATTGTTTTTGTAGCTGCATTTTGTGTTTTGTTTATACTTGCAATTACAGGTATAGAAGAGAAACAAAATATTAATTTTGATTTTAGTTTTCTAGGATTAACTTTTTCAGTTATATATGTGTATTTTGCTTTTCCTGAAATATTTGGAATGTATGTATTTTTAGCTGTTTTAATTGGAATACATGGGGGGTTGTTTAATCCTGCTAAAACACCAATTGCTCTTTTTATATTATTGTATGTCTTATTTATTTTTCATGCAGCAACTGGATTTCCAAAATCACTTCCTTCTTGGCTTCAATGGTTACATAATACAACTTTTCAAATGGTTATGTTTGTAGTATTTATTTTATTAATATCTGTTAGATTAGTATCTGATAAAGCTAAACCAATAAAAGAACCAGTAGATCATCAAATGAAAACCAAGACAAAAGATCCTTATAAAGAAAGGTATGAGAAAAAGAAAGCAGAAGAAAAAGAGAAAGAAGAGAAAAAGAAAGCAGCTGAGAAAAAGTCAGCTGTACAAGCCCATGCTGTAGAACCAGAACATCCTCCTAATTATCCAAGACCAAATCCAATCAATCCACCAAGTCATGTTCCTAGTCATTCTCATCCAGAATACGCAGGCAGACCAGAAGCTCATAAACCTAGGAATTTCGAGTTTGGTTGAGTTCTATTTATAAATTCTATATGTTAATTTATTAATAATGCAGTTTTTAGGTTAGATTCTTACGTTTTTGTAGAAAAATCAATAAGTAGTCTTAAATATTAGAACTTCTTTCTTATTTGAATGATGTCTTATAGATCAATATTAGGAACAATATTA
Organism: uncultured Methanosarcinales archaeon; assembly: GCA_964556185.1. Lineage (GTDB taxonomy): Archaea > Nanobdellota > Nanobdellia > Woesearchaeales > DSVV01 > CAZKVI01. The sequence goes on along the minus strand of CAZKVI010000013.1, from coordinate 3,477 downwards.
GCAGCTGGATTAACAATTACTTCAGCATTAGGCTTTGGTGGTTGTAAAAGTGATTCTATTGATGATAAAGCAGGCCTTGAAAGATTAGTTGAGAAATCTGAACTTGAGGTTGGGATGCCTGAATTTAATTTTGATGCAAGAGTTACTGTTTTCAATACTAGAAACTCATTTGCTTATAGTCGTGATGGAGTTCATTATGTTGTTTCAGAAGCAACATTCTCAGCAAATGCTTTAGATCTTCCTGATGATATTGATGAAGATGTAGATCCAATATCAACTCCAGGAATTGCGTGTTTAACTTTATATGAAGATGATTTTGCATTTAGTTTGCCAATAAATGAAGAAGGTGATTATTCAGTTGATATTAATTGCCAACAAAATCAAGTTAATCCTTCTAGAGCTAGAGTTCTTCATTATACTCATCGATCTGGTTCAATACAAAAACATGCTACTGTTACTTTAGAACGTCCTGCAGGAGAAACCCATACTTATCAATTTGAAGAAGTTGATTTAGATGGAAATAAAGCAAGATCAGAAGAAGTTGTTGTTACTTTTGTTACTCAAAAAGAATATGATGGATTAAAAGATTATGAAACAGAAGCACCCATATTTGAAAAATGTGAATATAGGATTGGAGATATGACATATGATACACTTGTTCCTGTAGCTCAAACACAACAAACACTTGATTATATTAAAGACAGAAGAAGAGTTGATGGACAAGAAGAACAAATCGCACTCTATGTTACTGATAATTCTGGATTAGAATATGTTAAAGTTTCTTTGGATGGAGAAGTAGTATTTGATTCACTACAAGAAGATAATTTCAGAACAGGTGAAAAAGAATATGCTGCAGTATTTCGTTCTACAGATGTTCCTGTTGATGCAGGAGTTTATGTTGTAGAGGCAACAGATGTTAATGGAAATACAACAAGTCAAGTTATTGATTTAGAAACAACACTTGATGTAGTTGATAATTGAATTATTTCTAAATTACTAAACTTTTATATACCACCTCTGCTAGTATTCTACTATAATAAAGTAGGTGATCGTATGGATATTCAAGTTAAATCATTAAAATTAGACAAAATCAAGACAGATGCTATTGTTATTCCTGTTTTTCAAGATTCTAAACCAATGGAAGAGAATTTTCAGAAAATTGATGCAATGTTAGGTAAAGTTCTTAGTAAAGCATTATCAGAAGATAAAAGTTTATCAGAAGAAGGTCAGTTTAATAGCTTTCTATCTGGCAAACGTATTGATGTAAAACAAGTTATTTTAGCTGGCATGGGAAAAGATAAAAAAATTACAGAAGATAAATTAAGAAAATGTGGGGGCAGAATTGTTAATTATTTGAAATCTAAGAATTTAAGTAAAGTTGTTGTTTTATCTTTTGGTCTTGGTTTGAAAAAGGTTCAAGTAGATAGAGCAACATATTGTTTAACAGAAGGATTAGTTCTTGGAAATTATTCTTTTGATAAATACAAAAGTAAAGATAAACTAAAAGATAAGAAAAAAGAACTAAAATCAGTTACTTTGTTGCCACAGAATGATTTTGAAGAAAAACAAATGAAAAAACCTGTTAAAGAAGCTGTTACAATTTGTAATGTAACAAATATTGTTAGAGATTTGGTTAATGAGCCTGCAAATGTTGCTACACCAAAATATTTAGCAGACTTTGCAAAGAAATTATTTAAGAAAACAAAAGTAAAATGTAAAGTTCTGGATAAAAAAGCAATTAAAAAGCTTGGAATGAATTTATTACTTGGTGTTTCTAAAGGAAGTAGTGAAGATCCAAAATTAATACTTCTCGAATACAAAGGTAAAGGAGAAAAGACTGCATTAGTTGGAAAAGGAGTTACTTTTGATGCTGGTGGTTTAAACTTAAAGCCAAGTGGTTATTTAGATGATATGAAAGAAGATATGGGCGGTGCAGCTGCAGTTCTTGGTGTGTTTAAAGCTGTTTCTGATTTAAAATTATCTGCTAATCTAGTTGGTGTGATTCCTTGTACTGAGAATTTATGTGGAAGTAGTGCACAAAAACCAGGTGATGTAATTACAACAGCGTCTGGAAAAACAGTTGAGATTGCTAACACAGATGCAGAAGGTAGATTAATTTTAGCAGATGCTTTATGGTATACTGCTACAAAATTAAAACCTAAAAAAATAATTGATATTGCAACATTAACAGGAGCATCAGTTGTTACTTTAGGTAAAATAGTTGCACCAGTTGTTGGAACAGACAAGAAATTGATTGATGGGTTGGTTGATGCATCTAATACATCTTATGAAAGACTTTGGGAATTACCTTTTTATGAAGAATATTTAGAAGATGTAAAAGGTAAAGTTGCAGATATTAAGAATTTAGGTTTACCAAAAGGCGAAGCAGGTGTAATCGCAGGCGGAGCTTTCTTGAATGAGTTTGTAAATGAAATTCCTTGGGCACATATTGATATTGGTGGAGCAGTTAATTCAAATGGCAATGGTTATATTGCAAAAGGTCATTCAGGTTTTGGAGTTAGGGTGTTGGTGGAGTATCTGAAGAATTAATCTTTTGCAACACTATCTCTATATTGTTCAGCTTCTCTAAGACTTTGTTCTAGAAATTCTACTAAATCTGCATTTGTTTCATATTTCTCAATGTTATGGCCAGCTAATATTACATGTGGCTTTTCTGTTTTTAGATTTAGAGCTTGGTCTCTCATTTTTGTAATTGTTTCAACTAAAGCATCTGGAGAAGATCCTAGATATTTTGGTTCAAGTTTGACACCATTAGGATTAACAATATCTCCACAAACAATGTATTCTACTCCATCTAAATCAAAAGTATAGTATAAATGATCTTGACTATGTCCCGGTCCTGTAAATGTGTTAATTTTTATATCTCCACAATAAAATTCATCACCTTCATCAAGAACTCTTTCTATTTCAAATGGCTTTAATTTAACAGGAAGACCAAATTCCTCTCTTTTGCCTCCAAAAATTAATTCTTCTTCACGTTCTGGATCATGAAAGATTTTTTTGCCATCAACTTCATGAAGCCCATATCCACTTATGTAAACTTGAGCATTGTATTTATCTTTGACATCTTTTGTAGCTCCAGAATGATCTAAATGCCCATGTGTTTGAGCAATAACTACTTCAAGTCCTTCTTGAGGTGTTAGTCTATCTGGGGATAGTAAATCAAAATCAATTAATTCAATATTAAAACTTGTATCAAAAATTACTAATTGATTATCAGTTTTTAAGAAATAAGAGATTGTAGAAAGGCCAGGTATCTCTGCATCTCCTTGATTTAATTTGGTTTTTACAGCATAAAGCCTATCTTTTTTTATAATTCTAACTTTCCAAGCACTTTTACACCCACTATTTGCCATTTCAGAAAGAAACAAAAGTCAATATATAAGCTTTACCTATGTACTGGCTAATATGAAATCCTAGTTCTAAACAGAATATTTTAAATACGAGTTTCTCGTC
>CAZKVI010000012.1:0-37474 GCA_964556185.1 uncultured Methanosarcinales archaeon | reverse complement strand
GGGGAAACAAGAGTAGCTGCTACTGCTGAGACAGTCAAGAAGCTAGTTGAGATGGGTGCAGAAGTAGTTGTTGAAGCTAGTGCTGGCAAGTTATCATATATTTCTGATGATGATTTCAAACAAGCTGGTGCAAAGGTTGAGAAAGATGTTAAGAAAGCTTTTGCAAATTCTGATATTGTGTTAAAAGTTAATCAACCTGTAAAGAATGAGTTAAGTATGGTTAAAGATGGAAGTATTTGGATTTCTTCAATGGTTCCACAAGTAGAACTTGATTCTATAAAGAAAGCACTTGATAAAAAAATAACTTTGTTTTCAATGAATTTAATTCCAAGAATATCAAGAGCTCAGAAAATGGATGCTTTAACTTCTCAAAGTAATATTGCTGGTTATAAAGCAGTTTTATTAGCTGCAGAGAAATTAGGAAAGTTCTTTCCATTATTAATGACAGCTGCTGGAACAATTCAACCAGCTAAAGTTGTTGTTTTAGGTGCTGGTGTTGCTGGTTTGCAAGCAATTGCAACTGCAAAAAGATTAGGTGCACAAGTTGAAGCATCTGATATAAGACCAGTTGTAAAAGAACAAGTAGAAAGCCTTGGTGGAAAGTTTATTGAAGTAGAACCAGATGAAAATGCAGAAGATGAAGGTGGTTATGCAAAAGCTGCATCAAAAGATTATCTAAAAAGACAAGCAGAAGAAGTTAAGAAAAGGATTAAAGTAGCAGATGTTGTAATTTCAACTGCATTAATTCCAGGAAGAAAAGCACCTGTATTAATTACAAAAGAAATGGTTAAATCAATGAAACCTGGATCTGTTATTGTTGATTTAGCAGTTGAAATGGGTGGAAATTGTGAATTAAGTGAATGTAATAAAACAGTTGTTAAGGAAGATGTAATTATAGTTGGTGAACCAAATATTCCTGCAACTGTTCCAGTGCATGCAACAGAAATGTATGCAAAGAATATATTTAATTTTGTTTCATGTATGATAAAAGATAAAAAGCTTAACTTAGATATGGAAGATGAAGTGATTGCAAAATCATTAGTTGTAAAAGATGGTAAAGTTATATTTGAGCCAGTTAAAGAATTATTAGGTATTGGTGAGAAGAAAGGAGGGAATAAGAAATGATTTCATTATTTGCTTTAGTTGCACTATTTATATTAGCAATTTTTGTAGGTTTTGAAGTAATAACAAAAGTTCCTCCTACATTACATACTCCTTTAATGTCTGGTACAAATGCAATCTCTGGAATAATTATAGTTGGAGCATTATTATGTATACCAAATTCAAGTCCTGGTGTTGCTAATATTTTAGGTATGGTGGCAATTATTATGGCTTCAATAAATGTATTTGGTGGTTATTTAGTCACAGATAGAATGTTAAAGATGTTTAGAAAATGATAGATACAATAATAAATTCAATTTATTTGTTTGCAGCTGTGTTATTTATATTTGCAATAAAAGGATTGACACATGTTAAAACAGCTAGACGAGGAAACTTCTTATCAGCTTTAGCAATGTTTATAGCAATAGTTGCAACTGTTGTAAAAATGCAAATAGATGGAATGATTGGATGGGGGTTTATTATCGCAGGATTTGTAATTGGTGGTGCTATTGGTGCAATAGTTTCTCAGAAAGTTAAAATGACTGCAATGCCACAAATGGTTGCTATTTTCAATGGTATGGGTGGTGGTGCTTCTGTTGCAGTAGCTGCTTCATATTTCTTAAGAACCTCTAGTTTAGGTGTTGTTCTTGGTGTAAGTGATTCAATTACAACAATAATTGGTGTAATTATTGGTGCTGTAACATTAACAGGAAGTTTTATTGCATTTAGTAAATTACAAGGCATAATTAAAGGAAAACCAATTTTATTTCCAGGAAATAATATATTAAATATAGTATTGTTTTTAGTTGTATTAGTTTTAGGAGTTTTAATTGTGTTGGGAATTGGTGATTCATTATTGTTATTCTTTATTTTAGTTGGAATAGCTTTATTATTGGGTGTATTGTTAGTAACTCCAATTGGTGGAGCAGATATGCCAGTTGTTATTTCACTATTAAATTCATATTCTGGTTTAGCTGCTGCTGCAGCTGGATTTATTTTGAAAAATAGTGTGTTGGTTATTAGCGGAGCATTAGTGGGTGCTTCAGGTATTATTTTAACAAGAATAATGTGCAAAGCTATGAATAGATCATTAACTAATGTTTTATTTGGTGGTTTTGGACAAAAAGAAGAAGGTAAAAAAGATACTTCTGAATATGAAAATGTAAAATCATGTGAGGCAGACGAAGCTGCAATTATTTTAGATAATGCTGATTCAGTTGTTTTTGTTCCTGGTTATGGAATGGCTGTTGCACAAGCACAACATGCTGTAAAAGAATTAGCTGATTTGTTAAAGAAAAAAGGTAAGAAAGTTAGTTATGCAATACATCCAGTTGCTGGTCGTATGCCTGGACATATGAATGTTTTATTAGCAGAAGCTAATGTTCCTTATGAACAATTGCATGACTTAGATTCAATAAATCCAGAATTTAAGAATACTGATGTAGTTATTGTAATTGGTGCAAATGATGTTGTAAATCCTGCTGCTGCTAAAGAGAAAAGTAGTCCTATTTATGGTATGCCAATATTAAATACACATGAAGCAAAGACTGTTATAGTTATTAAAAGAAGTTTGAGTGCTGGTTTTGCTGGTATTAAGAATAAGTTGTTTGAACATGATAATACTTTGATGTTCTTTGAAGATGGCAAAGCAGCTGTGAAGAAGATAGTTCAAGAGTTTAAAGAATTATAACCATGGAATCAATAGAAAAACTTGGGATTATAATTTTAGGGTTACTAATTCTATTCTTCTTTATAAAATTCCTCGAAGATTTATTTATTAAACCAAGAAAGAAATCTAAGAGAAGAAAAAGAAAGAAAGTTTTTTTAACTGCAAGAACCAAGGCTAAAGCAGAAAGAAAGTATCGTAAAATATTAGCAGAATTTAAGAGAAAATACAAACGTAAACCAACAAAAAAGGATTTGCGTAGGGTTGTTATTACTGCAAGTCACCATACATATCCTACCAAAGGAAGAAATTCCAGGAGATGGATGAGAAGGAAAAGAGGACATTGGAACCGTCAAAAAGTAAGGAAATATTTGTTGGCAAAACATAATATAGATAAAAATTATAGAATGAAATAAAGAAAAAAGAAATTAAAAAATAATCTATTTCTTAGCTAACAAGCAATCTAGGCTCATTCCTTTAGAACCAATCAATGCTACTGCTAGTGCTGCTCCGAATAGACCAACATTGTGCATTACTAAGCTAAATGATCCAAGGTATAAACCTGCTGCTACAAAGATTAATAACAATGCTGCTGTAAACCAACCAGCTATTTTTGTTAGCAATCCAAAGATTAACAATACACCAAGTACAAATTCAAATAATCCTAAAGCAAACAATGTGTATGTTACTGGCACAAAAGTTATTATTGAATCTACTGGAGGTGCTGCTCCAAAGAATAGTTTGCCAAAACCTGCCCATAGAAATACAATACCTAATCCTAATCGCAGAAATAGCATTCCGAATTTTTCATTTTCCATAAATATCACCTAGTAAACAGCTAGATGGATTTATTTATATGTATTTTTATTATAGTTTATAAAATAAGAAGGAATAAGAAAAATAAAAGAAAAAAGGAGATTAGCTCAAATAAGATTCTCCCATTGAAACTCTTCTTTTTATTAGATGTTCTAGGTTAATATCTGCTACTAATGCAACTTCTCCAGAAGGATTTGGATCTTCATCTGGATAGGGTTCTACTGTAACAACAACCCTATCATAAACATCTAAGTAAGTAGTAAAGCTAGCAGAATGTCTTTCATCTCCTCTAGAATCCACTATAAAAATTCCACCTGTAAGTTTATAGCCAGTATCATCATCAACAAACCATACCTCATAGATTTCATCATTATCTAGTTGATCTAAGTTATACACCCAAAGATCATAGCTTGCTGTGTTTCTATATCTAGAACGCTGTGTTTCTATTGCTATATCACCATATGTTGCTGTTCCATAAACAAGATCTTGATTATATGCATTTACAGATGCTGTATTTGAGAATTCCCAATATTCTGGAGGATAAAGCTCTACAGCATGTTCTTTTTTAGCAGCTTGTGTACTAGCATCACGTGCTACAACTGCTATAATTGAAGTAAGAAACAATGTTATAATTATTGCAATTATGATTTTTTTCATAGTTTCACCTCTGTTTTATAAATTTCTAGTGATTGATATTTATAAAGGTTACGCTACTGTGCAATTTGTGACTTCACATACTGCTCCTTCTAGTAATTCTTGTTCTATAAAGCCTGGGTGCTCTATTTCATCTGGTTCGCCTTCTTTATCTATATGAAATATAAAATAAGGTGTTGCTCTGACTCCATAATAATCAGAAATCTCAAGGCATTCACCAATATTGTAATATTCTAATTTAAAATTATCTCCATATTTTTCTACAAGTGAATCTAAGATTGGACTTTGTTCTTGACAATAATGGCAAGATGGAGAATAAATGTATTTGATTGTAAAAGAAGCATTAACATTTCCTTCTACTCTTCCAGGACATCCTTTTTCTGGATCATGGACAATAGTTTTATCCAAAGAAAAATTAATAGCAAACAATATTAGTAAGACTAAAATAATCCAGATTATTAATTGGCTTGTTTTCATTTTGATACCATGTATAGATAAAGTCTGTTAAATAAGTGAACTAAATAAATATAGACAAATAATAATATTGTAAATATCATTCCTACTACAACAGCTAAAGTTTCATTAAAAGCAAATTTTCCTGTGAGAAAACTAAGAAACTTGAACAATACCCAGAACAATAATCCAAAAAGAATATTTAATGGAATAATATATTTCCAAGTATGGAAATTTAGGTTTTTGAAAAGTTTTTTTATTCTTTTTTCTTTGAATAAATTTATCTGAATCAAGTTTGTTAAGATATAAAACAAAAATAAGATTATAACTCCAGCAAAAATAATAAATTCTTGTCTAAAAACTTGGCTAAATGCTAATGCTGAGACTAAAAGTATAGCAAGTATGAAAATAAGTAAGAATAGTATTGCTGTGTTTAATGGAAATAATAATTTTAATAGTGAAAAATCATATTTTGTTTTTTTGTGTATTTTAAATAAAGCTGATAATATCAATATTTTGAAAAATGAGTAGATTAAAATTATTAATATGAAATAAAATACACCAAAGATTAAGTTGTTTATATTAGGGTTTTCTATGTTCAATATTACGTGAGCTATTTTGTCCATTGTATTAGAAAACAAGAACAATGATAAGAAAAACAAGATATCAAAGACTAAAAAAAGGAAAAGTTGCTTTGGTTTTTGCCAAAGTAAGGAAATTGTTTTCCATGCAATAGTTTTCTTATAATCCATTGAAATCTCCAAATATTGCTCATATATAAAGATTCTGAGAATACTATGTATTCTATATGTGCTATATACATAGGTTTTATACTAAAAGCCATTATTCTAAATAATGGCTTTTGTATATACAAAAGTCAGAAATATACTATTTTGACTTTTAGTATATTTCTATTATGTGCTTTCCTACATATGGAAAGATAAATTATAGTATATATTGGCTTTAAATAGCTATATGTATCACTACATAGTGGTTAATAACCGAAAGGTTTATATACTATTAACATATCGCAATTTAAGAGAGCTATAAAAATGACAAATCAACCAGAAGGTATACAATGGAAGGAATTGTTTGGAAAAGCATATGATATGAGTAAGGGAGCACTTAGCTGGCTATCTTCTGGCACTAAAAACGTTGCTAGTAAAGCTGCAGGAACAGAAGTAGGCGGAAAAGTTGTTGAAGGAAGCACAAAAGCATTAAGTACAACAAGAAAATATGGTATAGGGAGTGCCCCTTTATATGCTGGATTATTTCTATTTGCAGCTAGTATTCCTTGCTGTGTAGGCTCATTAAGAATTCTTTATGATGCTGCAAGCTTTACATTTAGTGAAGATGATAATAGTGAAGAAATAGTTACTCATGATTCTAAAAAAACAACATTAGATATTCTAACAGATGGAACAGAAGTTGATTGTGATGAAGAAGGTAAATGTGTTATAGATGGAGTTAATGGTGGAGAACAGTATAGAATTATAACAAAACCAGAATTTGGAACAATGTTTGATGGTAAGATTGATAAAGCTAATGCAAGTTTAGATGATGGTATTGAATTATTAATTGACAATGCTCTTCTTGAAGAAGTAGGAGAAGAAGGAGAAACAAGATATATATTAGAAAGTCAAGGAAATGTTTCTGCAGTAACTCCAACAACAACAAAACTTAGAAATGTTGAAGCACATGTTGTAGGAGATGGTTATAATGTATTTCTTGAAAGTACTGGGAAAAAGATTAATTTAGGTAATATTCCAAGTGCACAACTAGAACAACTTGCAGTATATGATGAACTTAGTGGACTAATTGGAACTGATGTTGATATAGTCATGAAATATGTAGGAACAGAGGATAGAGTTGTGGCAGTTAATTATGTTGGAGTTAGAGTAAGTGGTCATCCAATAACACAAACAGATTCAGGTTATGAAATTACAACATTCACTCCAGAAGAAGGAGAAGTTGGAATGGATAGAGTTATTCAATTATCTGCAGAAGATTTAGATGCAGATGCAACAAGTATATTAGAATATTCATTAAATAAAGGAAGTGCTGTGTGTACACCTGTAGTAGATGTTGTTTTAAGAGATGGTAAAAAAGAAACAACTGGAGAAGACGATGCAGCTGTATCAAGATATGTTATAGGTGGTGGTGTAGGAAATATTGATTTTAGATATCATGATATGAATGTAAGTGGAATTACAAATGTTTCTTATGGATTTACTGATAATGATAAAAGTGGTTGGTTTGCAGAAGCAAAATATGATGGACAAACTTACAAATTATTCTTTCCAGAAGGATCTGTAAGAGCTCAAAAACCAGAAGATGGATTTAACTTAGAAGACAATACTGCTGTAAGTGGATTAGAATTTTCTACTGGATATAGTGTTACATCAACAGCGAATAAAGTTGAACATACTTATTTTGTTGTTACTGGTGCTAATATTGGAGAATCTAGTCCTCCTGTTGAACCTAATAATAGTGGTGGAGTTAGTACCAATGGTGGTGGAAATAGAAGTCCAGCAGCACCTCCAAAACCAACAGGGCCAATAAGAAGAAGACCTAGTGGTCGAAGATAATTACTTAGATTTTTTTACTGCTTTTTTCTTAGATTTCTTTTCATCAGCAAATAAGTCTGAGAATAGTTCTTCATTTCTTTCTAATTCACTATTGTCTTCTTTAGATTGTTTATCAGATATTTTATCTTTTTTCTCTGCTGATTCTAATTGTTTAGAAATAGCTTGATCAAGTTTTTCTAATGCAAGATTATCACTAGGTGATTTTGGTTGTTTTTCTTCATAATATTCAATTTCTTCTTCCGATGGGCCATTTGATTTGCTTATTTGGTCAGAATGTTCTTCTTGTTTTTCTTTATCATCTTTCACAGAAGCTGAAGCTTTTTTGGTTCCTTTAGAACCTTTATCTTTGCTAAAATAACCTATAACAGAATCAGTATCTTTTTCTCTTGCTTTTCTTTGTTCTTCCCACGCTTTGTCTTCTTGTTCTCGACGTGCTTTTTCTAGAGCTCTTTGTTGTTTTTCTTCTTCTTTTCTTTTTCTTTCTAACTCTTTTCTCATTTTTATGAGCTTTTCTCTATGTTTTAAAGAAAGCTGCATTGATCTTTCATGGCAAAGATTTAATAATTTCTTTGGATTTCCTTTTGCTTTATCATAAAGTTTTTTCAAAGCTTTTTGTGTAAATGGAAATATTTTCTCTCCACCAAAATAAGTTATTCTTTTTAGGATCATTTTTTCTGTATGTTCAAAAGACAATGTTTTTAAGGAAATTTTTAGCATGTCTTTTTCATTAGTTCCTAAGTGGGTATTTTTTATGAAATCTTTTTCACCTGCAACAAGAATTTGTATAGATAGTTGTGATTGTAGAAGATTATTTAAGATTTCAACTTGATATTTTGTTAATTTCTCTGCATCATCTATTAGAATAAATAAAGTTTTATCTTTTATTTTCATACTAACATATTGTACTATAGAATCTTTTGATATTTTTTCATATGGTCTTTTGAAAACCCTTTGACAAGTTCCTGTAACAGGCCTTATTAAATCTTTAATAAAATAACTGCCAGAGGATTTTCTTGGGTCTGGGATGAAACAGATTGCTAGTTTTTTCTTATGGTGATCTAATTCTTCTCTAATCCATTTTAATAAAATTGATTTTCCAGAGCCTTCATCTCCTGTTATTGTTCCAAAGCGATGAGTTTTCAGAATGAATAAGTTAATTTTGTTCTTTTTTTTAATTTCTTCAATAAAAAATTCTTCTATTGGTTCAAGAACTTTTTCTTGGAATGGATCTCCCCACCATCCAAAGATTGAATTCCAATCTAAGACAAAGCCACCTTTAAGCTGTGGTTTTGGTTTGGATTTTTGATGGTAGAATTGTTTAAGTGTTTCAGTTGGAATATAACTACGTGCTTTTTTTAATGCTGGCCTTAATTCACTAAAATCAGGACTTCTAATGCTTTTGAAATAGTTGATTACAGATCTTGATGCTCTAGACGTCTTTCCAGGAATATCTAGACTTTTAATAGAATTTGAAGTGCTTTGATAGTATTGTGATAGTGGAGTTTCTGGTGTTTGTTCTCTTTTTTTGGCCATATACTAGTTTTTGTAAGATTTTAAAATATAAATGTTTCGCATATAAGTGACGAAAAGTATATAAATAAACCACATGTCCTTGAAACTTAGTGCTTGGCTTTAAAGCCTCTGTACTTTCTGTAAGAAAGTAAGAGGTATGAGCGGAGCGAATGCCTCTGTAGCTTAGCGGTAGAGCGTGTGGCTGTTAACCACAAGGTCGGCGGTTCGATCCCGCCCGGAGGCGTTTTCTTATTTCTCAACTATCTCCCCAACAACACTCCTTAACATATATCCAGTTACTTTGATATTATAGAATTCCTTTAAGTCTAATCTGCCTTTTACACCTATTATAAGTGGGTATGTGCCGAATTGTCTGCAGAATGTTGTGTTGCCATCATAGATTTCTGCATAGCAGTTCTTTAGGATTGTGTGTTTTGGTAGTATTTTTTCTAACATTGGATAATCTATGTTCTGTCTTATTTCATTTCGCCATTTCCAATAGTATTTTTTGTTCTTTCTAAGGGATTTATTACCATATTCTTCCATTTTTGTGCCTGGCATTACTGTAACTTGGCGTACATTGATTCTTCGTAGTAATAGATTTTTGTCCATAACTTCTTTTAGTGCTTGCATGTTGCATTTGTGTGTTTGTTTTGTTTCTCCATGTAAGCCAAGAATAATATTTATTCCTGGTAAGAATTTTGGCATTCCTGTTTCTCCTGGTTCTCTACCATACTTATTTATTATTTCAATTGCTTTCATTGCAATCTTTGGAGTTGTGTTTAATGTGTTTAGTTTAATTACTTCAGGATCAAATGATTCAATACCAAAAGCCGCAACATTTCCAGAAGTACAATACTTTGCTATTGCTTTTGTTATTTCTTCTCCTTTTTTTGTTATAACAGAAGTTGGATTTACATTATCTATATGAAGTATTTCAATACCAGGACAAGTTTTTCTAATTTGTTTTAAGAGTAAGATTGGATCTTCGCTTGCATAAAAATCTGCTTGTTTGCCTAAACGAAAATATCTTGCACCAAGTCTGTAAAATGCTTTAATCTCCTCGAGAATGTCTTTATTGGGTCTATTACAAAATTTGTTTTTTAATGATTCTGTACAAAAGCTACATTTCCCATATTTACATCCCCTGCCTGTTTCAATCTCAATAACTCGTTTATCTGGAATTTGTCTTAGAATTTGTGCACCTTTGACAGAGAAATCTTGTAGTTTTTGGAATGTGAAATTGTAATTTTCAATTTTGTTGAAATCTTTTGTGTTTATTACTTCTGCTTTTTTTCCACCTTCTAGTCTTGTGCCTAAGGTGGCAGGACCTGTTAATATTTTTTTGCAGTTTAAGTCTTTTGTTAATTGTGTTACTTCTTTTATTGTGCCTGGTAAAGCGCTTAGATATTTCCCAGGAACATGAACACCTAAATTAATGAATAAAGTGTCTGTGTTATTTAGAACTTTAGTTGTTTCTTCTGTTTTTCTTGTTAAATTGTAGATTTTAATGTTAGTTTTGTCTTTTTTAGTAGTTGGTTTGATTTTGCCTTTGTAAAATATGTTTAATCTTAAGTCATCAATTGTTAGATAGTTTATGTTTTCGATGTTTGTTTGTTTTTCTATTGCTAACATGCCTGCTAAGTACCTAGGATATGTTCCTAGATAAGGTGGAACACCCAAACCAGAGGCTTCATCTGTATAACAATCAAGTATTGTGTAAGTCATGATTTGTTTATATATTATGGAGATTTAAAAAGATTTAGTGGATTTTACTATCCAAATGGGTGTGAAAGCAGCAAAATTTATATACTTGAAGGTCTAACTGCTAATATGGCAGAAGTAAAAATAGCAACAATAGGTTCTCACAGTGCTTTGCAGATTCTAAAGGGAGCTAAAGAAGAAGGATTTTCTACTGTAGTTGTGTGTCTTAAGGATAGGGTTAAACTATACAAAATGTTTGGTGTAGCTGATAAAATCATTGAAATTGAGAGTATGAAGGATTATTATAATGCTCAAGAAGAGCTAAAAAAGGAAAATGCAGTAGTAATCCCACATGGTTCATTTGTTGATATTATGGAAGGTTCTGGAAAAGACAAACTAACAGCTAGTTATTTTGGTAATAAAGATATTATTGAATGGGAATCAGATAGGCAAATGGAAAGAAAATGGCTTAAAGAAGCTGGTTTAAAACTTCCTGAGATCTTTGACAAGCCAGAAGATATTGATAGACCTGTAATTGTTAAGTTTCATGGTGCAAAAGGTGGTAAAGGATTTTTCTTAGCAAAGAATGTTGATGATTTTAATGAGAAAATAAAAAATTACCCAGGAGAAAAGTATGTTATTCAAGAATACATTATTGGGGTTCCTGTTTATATTCATTATTTTTATTCTCCTTTAACTAATAAATTAGAAGTGTTTGGATTTGATAAAAGATATGAAAGCAATGTTGATAGTATTGGAAGAATCTCTGCAAGAGATCAATTAGCTTTAGAAAAAGTAGATCCTAGTTATGTAATTGTTGGAAATATTCCTTTAGTATTGAGGGAATCTTTATTACCCAAAGTTATTGAAATGGGTGAACAAGTTATTGCTCAGAGTAAAAAAATAACAAAAAGAGGCTTATGGGGACCATTTTGTTTGGAAACTATACTTACACCTGAACAAGAATTCTTAGTATTTGAGATTTCTGCAAGGATTGTAGCAGGTACTAACCCATACATGCAAGGAAGCCCATATTCACAAATAATGTATGATGAACCTATGTCAACTGGAAGAAGAATTGCAAGAGAAATTAAGAATGCAGTTGCTGAAGATCGGTTGAATGAAGTTATTGATGGGTAATTTAGTACTAATAACGTAAAATTTATATATAAAGTTCTTGAGAAATATAGTAAAGGGGTGAATAAATGCCTAAGACTTATGATCCATTGTTAATGTTAGTAGCTTTAGTAGCAGTTGTAAGTATTGGAATAATGTTATTTCCTTCTATGGATACAACTGATTTAGTTGGAAATGCTTTTGAAAAATTGAAAGATAGGGCTGGAACTAGATTAACTGTTGATACTGTTGAAGGTTATTTTGCTATTTTAAAATCAGGGGACACTAGTTTTATTGCTGTTGTGAATCCAGATATTGTTCATGAGAGCAGTAAATTAAATGGAAGGCTTACATATTCCTTAAGAACAGCAAGAAGAGAAATCATAGAACCAACTTATGTTAGAGAAGAAAGAAGTTTAAGTGATCTTTCCACAGTATTAGCATTTTATGATAAATATGGAACTACAATGGATATTCGAACAGAGGAAGAAGAAATGGAATTAATAATTAATTCTATTTTATATGGAATGCAAGACGATAAGATGACATTTTCAACATTAACTACAGCAGAAAAAGAACTTTATATTCCTCCTGAAGAATACATAAGACAAGAAGAGAAAGATTATTCAATTTTAACTTATGATCCAAATTTACATGAATGGTATTTTCCTGATGCAGAAACTGAAATGGATTGGTATGATTCAACAAATGAACCAGAAATAACTATAGTATTAGCAGTTGATGGAGAAGGTAATGTATACAAGATAGTAAATGATGCTTTGTTAGAAGCATTAAGAGAAACAGTAATTAATTTAGGAAAACCAGGTACTGCAGGTGAACTTGTTCCTCCAGAAGAAGAAGAGCAAAGGACTTTGCCAGAAGATGACCCAATTGAAGAAATTCATGTTGATTTAGAAGATGTTGAGATTGGTGAAGAAGAGGAAGATGAGCCAATTGAACAAGTACCTGTAGAAGTTGATCCGGTAGAAATAAGTGAAGGAGAAGAAAGCGAAGAAGATGAACCTGTAGAAATTGAAGTAGACGAAGAAATCCCAGTAGAATGTAGTGAAGATGATGGAGGAGATGAACCAAGTGTGAAAGGTTATCATACTGGAACTTATCCATGGGGTGGAGAGACTTATATGATACCTGATTCTTGCAGAATATCAACTACTAATGAAAAAGTAACTTCTTGCACAGCAGAAGATTGTAAATTAATGGAATACTATTGTGTTGAAGATTCTGCAGATTCAAAATATGGTTATTTATTCTGGAAATTCTATGAAGGTGAAGATTGTAATAATGGAGCCACTATTTAAGGCTTAAATTTATATATGAGTATGATTTTTTAAGTGTATGATAGCGCAAAACCAAATAAAAGAGATTCTTGAAGGATATGACAAAGCTAATATTACTATAGGTGTTCTGGGTGGCCATAGTGGTCTTGATGTATGCAGAGGAGCTAAGAAACTTGGCTTCAAAACTGTAGCAGTATGTCAAAAAGGTAGAGAAAAGACATATACAAAGTATTACAAATCAAGAGATGGTAAAGGTATTGTTGATGAAGTAATTCTAGTTGATAAGTTTGCAGACATTGTAAAACCAGAAGTTGTTAAACAATTGCAAGATATGAATACAATATTTATCCATAACAGATATTTCTGGGTTTATTGTGATTTTGAAGATATTGAAAATAAATTAATGGTTCCAATATTTGGAACAAGAACAATGTTGAAACTAGAAGAAAGAGATGTTCCTAAAAATCAATATTATCTTTTGGAGAAAGCTGGGATTAGAATTCCTAAAATGTATGATTCTCCTGAAAAAATTGACAAACTAGTTATTGTAAAAGTTAATGAAGAAGAAAGAGGTTATGAAAGAGCTTTCTTTTTTGCAGCATCTTATGAAGATTACAAGAAAAAGTCTGGTGAATTGCTTAAAGCTGGAACAATTACAGAAAAATCTTTGAAACAGGCTGTTATTGAAGAATATATTGTTGGTGCACAAGTAAATTTCAATTATTTTTATTCTCCATTGAGTGGAGAATTAGAATTAATGGGAACAGATACAAGAAGACAAACTAACTTAGATGGTTTGTTAAGATTGCCGGCAAATGAACAACTTGAAGTTTTAAAATATATGAAACCTAAATTAATTGAGACTGGACATATTACTGTTACAACAAAAGAATCTATTGTTGAGAAGATATTTAATTTAGGTGAAAAGTTTGTTGCTTGCACACAAAAAGAACATAAACCAGGTATAATTGGTCCATTTGCTTTGCAAGGTGCAATTGCTTCTGAAAAAGGCAAAGAAGAAGCAGTTATCTTTGATGTTTCTATGAGAATTCCAGGAAGTCCTGGAACTGAATTCACTCCTTATTCTGGTTATCTTCATGGTGATTCAATAAGTTATGGTGAGAGAGTAGCTATGGAAATAAAGAAAGCCATTGAAGAAGATAAGTTGGATAAGATTTGTACGTAATGTACAATAAATTTTATAAATTAGACACCATTCCTATGTAGTTATGGGTGTTAGAACTTTTTTAATTGGGGCTGCAATTACACTAGGATTGATTGCAGGAGGTTGTAATTCTAAACAAGACGATGTTCTAGTGGAAGAACCAATTGTTGAAGCTGTAACTCCAGCAGATGATGGAAAGCCAGGGTATTGTTCTGATTTAGATGATTTAAATTCATTAGTTGTTGATACATATTCTAATGAACTAAGTAGAATAGAAGCTGCAGCTGAAAGAGAAGATAAATGGCAACAAAAAGCTCTTTTGTATCTAGCAGTAGGAAATGACGATGCTGCACTTGAAGTTCTTAAAGATGCTTTTTTTAATAGGTATTTTCGTAGTGACACTATTTCCGAGGAAGATTTTTTCAAATGTTGCTTTGATCTTGAACTAACTAACGATGAATATAGGCAAAGAGCTGAGAGAGATCTTGAGAGAAAAGAAAATTTGAAAGGAGTTTTCAAAGATTTTGGAAGAATAGGTTATACTGATAAACAATATGAAGTCATAGATACTTTAATAGATGAAGGTGGTTCTAACAAAGATATTTTTAATTTATATCATGAGTTAGGTGATGTAGAAAAAGCTAGACCTTATGCAAAAGAAATTTTCTTAAGTAAATTAAATGTGTGGAGTACTGATGTTTTTGTTGATACATATAGTATTAAACCAGAACCAAGTTGGTATGATGAATTAGGAGATAGATTTTTAAGAGAAGGAAAATTTAAAAGAGCATTTGATGCTTATAAACGAAGTGAGAACAATGATAAAATAAGAAAGGTCCTTGAAGAAGTAGAAAATACTAGAAAAGATGAACTTTTTTGTGATATAGTAGAATATTTAGGAGATGAAGATGAAACAGTATGTATTAAGAGAAAAGAAGAAATGAGGTATCTATCAAAGAGAGATAAGGGGGAAAGAACTTTAAGTTCTGATCCTTCTTTAAATAAACGAAAAGGAGAACTTTGTATAGAAAATGGTGAATATCAATATGCTTTTTATTTATTCACATCAACAGGTGATCAAGATGGAATGCAAGATGTTATAGAAGCATATACAACGCCCGCTCCTAACTAATTCTAAAATCAAGCTAAACATTTATATATGATTCTTTATTTTATTTTAATATGGGAAGAGGGAAATTAGGAATAATAGCTTGTAGCTCTGGTAGATATTTTGCAGAGAAGATGCTAGAGAAACTTGGGCCTATTTGTAAAGAAGGAGATTGTAGGATTATTAATACTAAAGAAAGTACTTTTGCAAATGGTGAGACTAAAACAGTAATTAATGAACATATTAGAGGAGATGACATCTATATTGTGCAATGTGTTGATGATCCTTTAAGTGATAAATCTACAAATGATCTTATTATGGAATTACTAACTGCAGTAGATGCTGCTAGAAGAAGTGATGCTAATTATGTTACAGCTGTTGTGTTTCCGTTTCCATATGCAAGACAAGAAAAACAAGGTGCTAGAGAAGCAATCACTGCTTCTGTATTAGCAAGGACTTTAGAAGACACAGGAGCTGATGGAGTAATGACTCTTGATGTACATGCTGATGCTATTGCTGGATTTTTTAGAAAAGCAATATTCTTTAATTTATATGCAACACATGCAATTATTAGATATTTTACAAAAAATTTCAATATTGATCCACAAGATTTAGTTGTTGTTTCGCCAGATGCTGGTGGAGCAAAAAGGGCTAGGTTTTATGCAAAGACTATTGGTTCTAAATTAGCTATATTTAATAAAGAAAGAGATTACTCAAAAGTTAATGTTGTTCAGAAAGTTACATTAATTGGAGATATAAAAGGAAAGAAACATGCATTAATTGTTGATGATATGATTGACACAGGAGGAACAATGTGTAGAGTTGCTGAGATGTTAAAAGATGAAGGTATTGAAAATATTTATGTTGCATGTTCATATGCATTTTTACATGGAAAAGCTGTTGAAAAGTTTTCTGATTTATACAAAAGAGGAATTATTAAAGCAATGATTGGAACAGATGTAATTTATCGTGGAGTAGAATTTGAAAAAGAGCATCCGTGGTATAAAGCTGTTTCAATGGCTGGTTTCTTTGCAAATATAATTAAAAAAGTAAATGAAGAGAAATCTACATTAGAGGTTCTCGATGAAGAATATAAACGATGATGTTAAGAAGATTCTGATTCTTTTTGTTATTGTAAAAATTGCTATTTTATTTGTTGGTGTTCTTGGTTATAATTTTGTTGACTTTAGTCAAGATTATTATGATGAAAGTTATGTGTATAAAAATTATAAGAATTCTCCATTGATTAGTATGTGGGCTCATTGGGATGGACAATGGTATATGAAAATAGCTGAGAATGGTTATAAGATAATAGATAAAGAAATGGATAAGTTTGGTGTTGCATTTTTTCCTTTTTATCCATTGATAATGTCTATTTTATTGTTGATTGTTAGGAATCCTTATATTGCTGGGTTAATTGTTAGTTATTTAGCTAGTTTTTTTGCATTGTTGTTTTTGTATAGATTGTTGAAGGAGGAATTTGGTTCTAAAATTAGTGAAAGAACTATTTTTTATATGTTAATTTTTCCATCTGCAATGTTTTTATCTGCTATTTATTCAGAAAGCTTGTTTTTATTGTTAACTGTGTTAGTGTTTTATTTTTCTAGGAAGAAATTATGGTTATATGCTGGTTTAGTTGGTACTTTGGCTGCTATGACTAGATTAATTGGATTGATTGTCTTTATTCCATTGTTAATTGAGTATATATTAGTTAAAAAAGAAGATAATGAGAAATGGTGGACTGATTTTAAGATTGTATTTTGTTTTTTACCAATTGCTGGAACATTATTATATTTTACTTATTTGTGGAAATTAACAAGTAATTTCTTTTCATATTTTTTAGCAGAGCAATTGTGGTCAAGAGAAGCTTTTTCACTTAATACTTATATTGAGATATTCCAGAATTTGGCTTTGCATGGGTATAGAAATTCTATTATTGATTTAACATTTGCATTAGTATTTTTAGGAATGTTATTTTTTATGTATAAAAAATTGAGATTAAGTTATGTTGTTTACGCAGCTTTGTTAATATTAGTTCCAATAAGTTCTGGGAGTTTTATGTGCTTTAGTAGATTGGTGTTGATGTCATTCCCACATTTTATCATGTTTGCCATGCTCGGAGAAGATGAGAATGTTCATTATGGTTTTAGTATTGTGTTTAGTGTGTTGTTGGCTGTGTTTACAGTAATGTTTGTAAATCATTATTGGGTGGGTTAATACTTGTTCAAACTCATTTGGCCTTTGCGTTTGTTTTCAGAGATTTTAATGCCTTCTACTTTTTCGCCGACTTGTTCTTTGATGTTAATGGCTACTTTTTTACCAAGAATTTGTATTAGAGTCATGATGTCTACTTTTTTTATGTCACCAAGTGTTTTTATTTTATTTCCAAATAATCTTCTTGCTCTAACTCTTCCAATGTTTTTCAATCTTAAGAGTGGAAGTAGTTCTTCTTTTACTCCATACTTTAATCTGAATCGTAATTTAGATAAATGTTTGATTAAATCTTGGAATTGCAAAAGTTTGGCTAATTCTTCACTTGAATACAATAACCAATCTGCAATATCTAATTTTCCTTTTATTTCACCTGGTCTTATGTCATATGTTTGCATTAGATAAGGTTCATCTTTTTCTTCAATCCAATCTTCGAGAAACATTGCTGTTTTTACTGCATTAAGGAATTCTTCATATTCTGGATCAAAAGATGAAGGTTCTAGGATTAGGAATTGTTCTGTAAATTTATTCACTTTCTCCTCAACAATTTCATATTCTTTTACTTTTGTTCTTAATAATGGTCTTAATTCCAATTGTGAAGTTACCATATGTAATAGAGTAAATGATGTTACTAGTTTTGCAGTTGATCTTCGCATTCCTGTGATCATTCTGTGTGCAGTTAATGGATCAAGATATAATTGTGAAACTCTTTGTCCAATTATAGTTGCTTTGTATTTTTCATTATCTAAATCATCTGCACTTGCAAATTCTTTTTTTGAAGAAGAAATAAATTCATATTCTTCTAAAAGTTTTAACATTTTGTCAATTTTCTGATGTAATTCATACATATCTCCATATTGAGAAGCCCAAAATGTTTTTGAAAAGAAATCTAAGATTTGTTTTTTTGATTTTACAAACTCTGCTGAGATTAATGATAATAAATATGTTCTTAATACTGGTTCAACTGCTAATTTTGAATAAATATCTTCTGGTACACCGAGAATGTATGTTTCATAGAGTGCATCTTTTTCTGCATCTGATTTTGCAAGACAAATAGCTTGCCCTTCTGTATCTTTACCAGGTCTTCCTGCTCTTCCCCACATTTGCATTATTTCTAAGACAGGAATATTTTGCATTCCCCATCTTCCTCCGTATCTTTTGTAATCTTTAATTATTGATCTAAAAGCTGGAAGGTCTAATCCATAAGCTAGAGTTGGTGTTGCTGCAATAATTTTAATTAATCCTTCTCGGAAGGAGTCTTCAATAATTTCTCTTTGTTTTGCTGTTAAGCCTGCATGATGGAATGCAACACCTTTTTTTAGGCAAGCAGCTAATCTTTGGCATTGCTTTGTTGGTTTTGATAAGGCTTTTAGTGCTTTTTCTGCTAAGTTTATTAAGTCTGCATCACTTGTTTTGATTTTTAAGGCAATTTCTTCTGCTGTTTTTTCAGCTCCTCTTTTTGTTGATGCAAAAATTAGAGCTTGTTTTTGCTTTTGAATTGTGTCTAGAGAAATGTTAATAATTGGTTCTTTTGAGGTTTCAGGTATTTTGAGAAGATCAGGCATATGGATTTCAATTTGGAGTAAGTTTATATATTTATTTTAATAATCGCAATATTTAAATATGACCTAGTATATAAAATAGTATACAGGTGTTCAAATATGGCTAATACAGAACTGATCAGTGACGATTTTCAAGCCTTTAGGGCAAACATGGATGGTTGGGTTAAAGCTTTCTCTATTAAAATGGATAAAATTGCTGTATTACCTCAGCAAATAGAGGAGAATGCCAATAATGTTAATCATAATTATGAAATAACCATGGACTTAATCAAGGATATAAAGAAGCTTAAAGAGGAATTAAGGACTATTAAGCTAATGCAGTTGTTTATTATCAAGAATTCTATGAATCCAGAATTAGCTAAGAAATTAGAGAAAGAAGTGTGATTCTAAAATATTGAAAGAAAATGGGCCTGCTGTGATTTGAACACAGGACCACTCGATCTCTAACATAAACTGGTTATCAGTTTCGCCGGCTTAGAAAGCCTCGAGCGCACCAACCAGACTATGCTACAGGCCCAAATATGTCCTTGTGAAGGCATGTTATTTAAAAATGTTATGCATGAAATGCATAACATAAGAAGTTGAAAACTTCTGTATGTTACGTATGAATTTTAGTAGAAATTGAATCCCCGCGGCCGGATTTGAACCAGCAACACGTCGGTCTACAGCCGACTGCTCTGCCACTGCTCCTAGCCTTCATTTGAAGACAAGTTTGAGCTACGCGGGGTTAAAATACTAAGAGAAGCAACCTCTTTTTAAAATTTATGGCTAAAATCATAGAATTTACTTACATCTAGCCTTATTAGAATAAAGTTTTACGAATTTCTTCTTTTTGTTCTTGAATTTGACCATTGCTGAAGGTAGGCAGAATCCTCCTACTATGTTTAATTTAGTCTTAACCATGTATGTAATAATCCTTTCTTCATATGGTTCTAATTGTGAGAATGTCCATCTTAGTAAAACACCTTGTTTCTCATGTTTTATCATCTTTTCTGGTTTTAAGGTTCCAACTTCAAAGTCTTTTATGATCTCTGCAATATGAGGAATTCTATCAGTAACAAGGATATTATCAATAACTTTTCCTGTTCTGTTTTTGACATGCAATAGAACTTTCATTTTTGATATTCCAGAATCTTGCATTGTTAGGATTTTTGCTTGTTTTTTAGCAACAACAGGACTTCTGAAGATGTAATAAGCTATTGTGCTTAGCATAATTAATATAATAACTGCTGCTAAGGTTCTATAATTCTTTGTTAAGACTAAAGAAGTTGATTCACCTGGAGCCAAAGTCATATCATATTGATAATATCTTTTTCCATTGTCTTTAATAATTTCTGCTTTAGGTTCTGTTCTTGTAAATAATTGTGAGAAAAAAGATGTTTCTAATGTAAAAGATTCTGTATCTTCTATATTTCCATTGTTTGTGAATTTATAATTTATAGTTGTTTTTAGAAATTCTTTTTCTTCTATTATTTCTTCATCTAATGATAAATATGATATTATTTCTATTTCTTTTCTCAATGGACCAAATGTTTTACTTGAGGCTGTTATTGATATTTCAAATAAGTCATCTGTAGGTATTTGAGTAGGATCATAAGTTATATCAAAGGTTTCTGTTAATTGTCCAAGAGGTTCTAAAGTTGTAAGTCTTTGAGTAGAATAATAATTACTTGTTATATCAATTAAAAGATCTGTAATATCTAATTGGTTTCTATTAGTAATATAAACTGTTAAGATGTTTTCTTCTCTTGGATCTAATTTAGTTGCAACATCTACATCAATATTTAATGATGGTAAATAGCCACTATATTCAATATCTCCTAATAATGTAAAAACAAATTCAAAACTTTGTTCTTCGCTAGAATCTGTAACAACAGAGAATGGAAAAGTATATTTAGATGGTTTTAAAAGGCTTGTTGGAGTTAATACAACTGTAGTTGTTTTACTTTCTCCTGCATCTAATGAAAAGCCAGAAAGATGTGATAATGGGTCTGTTTCAATGCTCCAGCTTCCATCATTTGTAAAAGATAATTCATAACTATCTGTGGCCCTGCCTAAGTTAACAACATAAAGATCAAAAGAAGCACTTTCTTCTATATTAATTTCATCTGCTACAGGAGTAATTACAACTTGGAAATCAGCTAATGAGAGTTGTAAAGCTAGACAAAATAGTAATATATACAAAAAACTGATTAAATACTTATTGGACATACTCCACCTCAGTGATTTCTTGGGCTTTTATATTTAAAAATGTTTCTATTGACATTAATCATGAATTTTACTCTTATGTTCTGTTTTTGATATTCTAATGACATGATCAACAAAGCTCTCAATCTTGGATTCATGGCTTACGATTATTACTTGGTTCATGTTGAGTTGTTCAAGGACTTCTCTTATTTTGTCTAATTGCTCTGAACTAAAGCCATCTGTTGGTTCATCAAGAATTATTATATCTTTTGTATGGAGATCTCCAACAAAACCATTGATGACTTTATTTAAGGCTAATCTGTATGATAGTGCTACAGATGTTTTTTCTCCACCTGATAAACTTTCCAAACCTGTTTCATATCCATTTTGTATAACTACAGGAGAAAAAGTATCATCTAATCTAACTTGTACATTCTCGTCTTCTATTAATAGAGTAAACCAGGAAACAAAATAAGAATTAAATTCATGGTATAATGAAGCCATTATACTTCTTTCCATTGTGTTCATTAAATTTAGGAAATATTCATCAAACCAGTGGTTTAGGTTGTCAATATCTTTTGATTTGTTCTTTGCTTTTTCTTTTTCTTGGATATTGTTATTTGCTTCTAATATAATTGATTGGCATGTTTCTTTTTCTTTTTCATTGGTTATTTTCTTGAGTAAAATACTTTTTTCTATTTCTTGGAGTTTTTGCATCTTTTCTTTAAATGAATTTACTAATGTTTCTGTATCTGCAAAATCTTTGTGTTGTTCTTGAAGATTCATTAATTCTTGGTTTATTGTTAGGTTTTCTTTGTCAATGGTTGTTAATTCATTGTTTATTTGGAGTATTTGGTCTTCTTTTTCTTGGAGTTTTTCTAGAAGATTGGCTTTTTCTGCTTTCTTTTCTAAGAAATTATGTATTTTCTTTAATAATACTCTTTTATCTTCTGTTTCTTTGTTTATTTTGTCTATTTTTTCAATTCCTATGCCTTGTTTTTTTACTTCTAAGTCTTGTAGTTTGTTTTTTAATGTTGTTAAAGTATTTTCTTTGTTTTCTAATTCAATTTTGTGATTGGATAGGTTTTTAATTTCTAAATCTAGGAATTTTAGTTCTTTTTCCTTTTCTTGAGAAAGTGTTAAAGATTGACTAGTTTTTTCAAGTTCTTGTTTTGATTCTTCATATTGTTGTTTTAATTGAGTTTTTTGTTCTTGTGTTTGTGTTATTTGATCTTTTTCTCTCTGTATAATGTCATTTTTATGATTTTCATGAACTTCTTGTAGGCAAAGAGGACATTGGTCTAAATCACCTATTTTTTCTATTGTTTTGTTTGCATTTGTTAAGTTTGCTTCTAATTCTGTTAGTTTTACAAACAAGTCTCTTGTTTTTTCTTCTTGAGATTGTTTTTGTTCTTGGAGAAGATTGATTTTTTTAGTGTCTTCTAATAATTGTGTTTGTTTTTCTTTTAAATTTGATAATTTCTTAATAACTCTGTCTTTTTCTTCAATAACTGGTTGTAAATCTTGTTGTTTTTGAGTTATGTATTTTTGTTCTTGTTCTATTACAAAACTTTCTTGTTTTATTTTTTGTATTTTTTGTAGGTTTTCTTCAATCTCTTTTTCGATAATGTCTGGGTCTTCCTTTATTTCTTCAATTTCTGGAAATGTTTTTAGTTTTTCCTTCATTTCAATTGTTTGTTTTTCATATATCTGGATAGAAGCTTGGTTTTTTTCTTTTGATAATAAAAGATGTTCTTTTTTCTGTTCTTTTAATGCTAAGTTTTTCTTTAGTTCTTGCAGAATACATATTTTGTCTTCTAGTTTCTTTAATTTGTCTTTGCCATCTTGGATATTAGTTTCTACTTGAGAAAGTTTTTCTTTTAACTCATCAATTATTGTATCTTTTTGTTCTAATTCAGTTGTTTTTCTTTTTTTTATTTCAAGAAATTGTGGTAATTGCTCTGCTTCTTTTTCTAGAAATTTCTTTTTTACTCTTAATTCTCTTTGTGTGAATAATGTGTTTTCTTTGATTCTTTTGTATTTGTCAATATTAAAGACTTTTCTTAGAGTATCTAATCTTGCGTCTGTATCTTCGAATAGAATGTGCTTCATTTCTTCTTGAGGTGTGTAAACAGTGAATCTGTATATGAGATCTTTGCCTTTTGATAATACATCTAAAGGATAGCCTAAAAGTTCTAAGATTTTAGCTTTTAATTCTGTTGTAGTGCCATCTTGTCTTACTCCATTGATAATTATATATCCTGCTTCTTGTTTTACTGAATTATTTGTTCTTTTTAAGCTCCTGTTGATTATTACGTCTTTGCCTTGGATTTCAAAGTTTAATTCTACAACACCAAAGTCTGTTCCATTTCTTAGTAAAGAAGTTGCTGAAATATCTCCTCTTTTTACTCCAAATAATGCAAATTCCATAGCTAGAAGTATTGTAGACTTGCCAGATCCAATGTCTCCTGATAGAAGAATAGATCCATCTGGAAAATCTATTTGTTGGTCAATATAAGAACGTATGTTATTTAACCTTATAGATTTGAATTTCATTATAAAATAGGAATTTAAGTGGGTTTTTTAATGTTGTTAATTAGAGAAGAGATGCTCCTAGAATGCCAGCGTGTTTTATATTAGATTTTGTTACAGGACAAGGACGTAGAATTGATCTTTTCTTTATTTCTTTGTTCATTGATTTTTTGAAAAAGTTCCAAGAGCCTGCCATTGCTCCACCAATTATTATAATATCTGGATCAAAGATGTTTATGATGTTTGCGCAAGTGATTCCTAGATAAGTTCCATAGATTTCGAATGCTTTCTTTGCTTTAGTATTGTTTTTTTCTGCTAATTTGTGTATTTCAATTGCGCTCTTTACTTTTATATTGAATTTCTTTGCAATTCTTTTTAATGCACCAGAGCCACAATGTGCTTCAACACTACCTGGGATTTTATCTACATCTTTGTAACCATCAAACTTTATTGTCATATGGCCAAGTTCTGTTGCATTGCCTTTTCCTTTGTAGAGTTTTTTATTAATTAAGAAAGCACTTCCAACTCCAGAACCCAATGTTAAGCAGAAGATGTTCTTTTCCTTTCTTTTATTAGCTTCTGCTAATGCAAAGCAATTTGCATCATTTTCTAATTTTACTTTTGTTTTGTATTTTCTTTTTAATGGAGTTATTAGATTTAGGTTTTTAGGAATATTTGGTGTGTTTAATGTGCCTGTTTTAGATAATGGACCAGGACACCCAACACCAATAAAATTAACCTTACTAGAGAATAGTTCGTCGACGACATAGAATATTGCTTCTAAGAATTCTTTTCTTTTTATTGGTGTTTTTATTTTAGATTTTTTTATTATTTTATTTTTAGAAATTAAGCCTGCTTTTATACTAGAACCGCCAATATCAACTCCTATCTTCATTGTTTCAGTATTTCCTTTAGTCCTTTAATTATTGGAATAGAATCTGGATTAACTTTGTATTTTAAAGCTAGATAATATGAAGCTAAATCACCTATGTAAATAGCTGAGAATATTTTAGCTAATGTACAACTCCCTTTAATTGAGATTTCTAGAGAAGAAACTCCTTGTTTTTTCAATAAAGCTTTTGTTGGTTTTATTCTTTTTAAGACAATTTTATCATCTTTTTCATCTTTTAGAATAATTGCTTGGAAATTTTTGGAGAGTTTATTGAATCCTTGTAATTCATTATGATTCATTTCTGGTAAGATGTTATAGAAAGCTGGAATTTTTGTATTTTCATTAAATTGTGTTTTCCATCTTTGAATTACAGCACTAAATTTGTTGCTTGCATAGATTAATGGAATTTTATTGTGTAAACGTTCAACAATATCTACGATTATGTTTTTGTAAATGTTCTTTTTTAGAACTTTTATTGTTTCTTTTACATATTTAGTTTGTGATGGAATTAATTCAGAGTTTTCTAAGATTCTTAAGAGCATGAAGAATGAATATGGTAAAGCAGCTCTTGGTTGAAAACCTTGTGGCATTAATATGTGTGGGAAATTATTTCTTTCACATAATTTTTGGAGTTTTCCATTGCTTGTAATTCCTAAAACTTTGCAACCTTTTCTTAGTGCTTGTCTGTATACTGCAATAGTTTCTTCTGTATTTCCAGAATATGAACTTACTATTAATAGTGTGTTTTTGTCTGCATATTTAGGTAAGATAGGTTCTTTGACTACTTCAATTCTTAAATTAATACCTCTTAAGTATGTTTTGAGAAGTTCTCCACCAATACCAGACCCACCCATTCCTGCGATTATTATGTTCTTTATATTGTGATCTACTCTGAAGCCAGAGGCTCTTGAATAAGCATCTTGGACAAGATCTGGGAATTGTTGGATTGATTGTTGAATTGATAAGTTTGCCATAATAATAGGTATGATTGGTGGTTTTATAAGTTTTTCTCCTTTAAAATCCTGAAACTTGTTCTAATTCTGGTTCGGGTTGTTGTAATTTAATAACTTCTGCTGTTGGTTGTTCTCTTGCTTTTGCTGCAGCTGCTTTTTTTCTTTTTGCGGCTTGTAATTTCTCAAATAGGCTAATCTTTTCTCTATATACTGCAACTAACTCTTCATCAACTGAATCTACCGGAACTAATCCGTTGATCATTAGTGCTGCTTCGAATTTTGCTCTTGCTTTTTTGCCTGCTTGTCCAATAGCCTGGGGAGTAACATCAAATTCTTGTGCTAACGCTATATTTGTTTTGTGATAAAATCCTCTACCAATTCCTTGACCACCATCAGATTCAAGAGTTAAACTATGTCTTAAGATTAATTCTTGCCTATAAGATAAAGCAAGTGGATGAGCAGAAGGTAATACTGTACAAGCTTCAAGAGTATCTTCTATTAGTCTCATTGCTTCCATTGGTTCAGAAGCTTCTTCTCCTGTGTATTGAGTTGTATCTGCAACTATTCCCATTAAATTCCATGTCTCACTATCCCCTGTTGGAGCAGTTAATGATTTTGGTTCTTTAGGTATATCTAAAGCTTTTTGAACTTGTTCTGGACTCAATTCTAATTCTTCTGCAATTTGTTCTAGTGTTGGTTCTTCTCCAAGTTCATTTTTTAATTTCTTTGTAGCTTTATTTACACTAGTTCTTCTTTCACCCATTGACTGAGATGTTCTAATTGTACTTGTTTTGTTATAAAAGTAACGAAGTATTTTCTGATCAATCCAATAATTTGCATAAGTACTAAATTTATTTCCTTCCCAATAAGCAAATAATTCTGAAGCCCTCATTAATCCTTTTGAAGCTTCTTGTATTAATTCTTGGAAAATATAGTCAGAGTTATTAGCAACTCTTCCTGCTTTACCTACAACTAATCTCATATTTGATTCAATAAAATATTCTCTAACTTGTTCCCATCTTCTTTTATAATTTTCATATGCTTTCACATCATTTGTTTGTGCTGCTTGTCTTGCTTTTAATTCATAATGTTTCATTTCCATGAGAACTGTTCTTTCTTCATCTCGATCTAATATGGGTCTACTACACATTAACGCTTTTAGATATTTGAAACTTGACATATCTTTAGTTTTTTCAACTTTGTTTCTTGGTTTTCTAATTCTAGTTGGTTCATAATCATCTGCTAATAATTCATCAAGAACATCTTGAGTTTCTTTTCCTTCCCAAATTGGAACTGTTAAGACATTATGTTTTGGGATTAGTTTAACTTCAATAGAATCATCTGGTAATCCTCGAGAGGTTTTTCCGTTAGTTCCATTGACACCTGGTTCTCTAACTTCAATAGAAGGTAAATAATCTGCATAATCAAAACCAGCTTGTTCAACAAATTGTTGCCAAGTTAACCATGGAAAGTTATCTCTAACTTCTGCAACAAGTTGTGGGGTTTCTCCAGTTCTTCCAGCAACTCTTAAAATATCACCAAGATAAGGAGATGCTCCAGTAGCAATTGCTTGTCTTAATTCTTCAGAAGCTTGTTCTAAAGTTATTGGAACACCATTTGTTATTTGAGTTGGATGGAATATCTTATTATAATGAATTATATTCCCTCTCAAAATCTTATGTTCTTGAACCGATGCAGCTGCATGAAGGAAGAAATCTTCTGAGAAATACATTGATTGAGAAGGATCAAATACACTTGCATTTCCTTTATCAACATGAACTTTATCAAATGCTTTAAAGACTGCTAAAGGGAAACACCCATATTCTTTATAATAACTATTTGTTTTTAATTTCATACCACTTAATCCTATATCTGAAAATAGTATTGATAATTTTGTTAAATTGCCTAAAGTTTCAACCACTTCAGACCCGTTCTTTGATAACAAACCAGGAATATTTTCTGTTAAAAGATGGTATGCGGCTGTTTCTACGGATTCCTCATCTTCCCAACAGGCACAATATTCCCAAAAATGTAAATGCCCTCCTTGTTTTTTTGATACACTTAAATCAAATAAGCTTCTTTTATCTCCTGTTGCATCCATATATGCTCTATCAAATGCTTGTAATGCTGCCAAAGGAGAATCCTTTGCTCCTTTACCAAATGCCCAATTTATCATTCCTCCTAATTTAAGAGATGTAAAATAGTCTCCTAAATCAGAAGGTAATCTTCTTAATGCATTAACAACAGTGGCCCTATTATGTGATTCTAAATCAGCATCTTGTGATATTAAAGCATAATAAGTTAACCAATCAACATTATCCTTATGCTCGTAGGTTCCTTTGTAGAATCTTTTTTGATCACCGCCCATTACTGCTGCATGTTGTCTTTGCAATAAACTTGGACTCATTCTGAAAAGTTCTTTATATGTAGCTTGATCATCTCTAATCTCTTCAAGAATTTCTCTATTTCTACCAGATGCATATTCAACAAGACCATCTAAACTTCGTGTTAACCCAATAGAAAATTGAGCAGGAGTAACCTCAGGATGTACACCTAGTCCACTCAATGCTTTTTCATAATTTATTCCATGGTATCTTAAAACCATTGCACTAATAAGTGCATCTGTGGCTTCTGGCGATCTAAGAGCCATTAATACCCATCTCCTCGATTTAGTCTGGCACCTACCATGATTCTCCAAGAATTCACTCTAATATATAAACCTTATTGAGATTAACCACTTTGAAATGAGAAATAGTGTGATGAGATGGTAATAACAGCCTATATGGCCAGAATTAGAACTCTTCAAATTCTTCTAGTGATTTCAAATGGCCACTCTTTTTAAGATATTTAACTTGTGATGGTTTGTATTTAAAGATAACATCGCCTTTGTCATCGCCACCGTGTTCCCAAGGTTCTATTAGTAGTACATCACCTACTCTAACCCATAGTCTTCTTTTAAGTCTTCCAGGTATTCTACAAACACGTGTTTTGCCATCTAAACATCGAACTCTACTCCTAGAACCACCAAGTCTTTGTTCAAGAATTCCAAATACTTCATTGCCTCTAGGCATCCTACATCTTCTAATGTCTAATTGTTCTTGCTGTTCTGGTGTTAATTCTGTGCCTTTTTTACCTGGTTTCTTATACATAATGTACAAAAATTGCTGATGTTATATAAATCTTTAGCTAATTTAGTCATATTAGCAAAAATAATTTAAACTACATAAACTGAGAGATTAATAATAGAGGTGAATTTATGGCTAAGAAGAAAACTAACAATTATACTAAAAAGATATTCTGGGTATTATTAATTTTCATATTACTTTTATTCGGATTCATGGCAATCTCATTCTGTGGGTTATTATCATTATTTTTCATACCAGAAGAAGAATTATCAGATGGAAATGTTGCAGAAATTGAAATAACAGGACCAATAATGGGTGAATCAGCTGGTGGTATGTTTGCTAGTAGTGAAGCTGTTTCAAAAGATATTGTAGAACTTATAGAAAAAGCAAATGAAGATGAAGATATTGAAGCAATTTTATTTACAATTAATTCTCCAGGTGGTGGTGCAGTAGCTAGTGCAGAAATTGCAGAAGCAATTGAAAATTCAGATAAAACTACTGTAGCATTAGTAAGAGAAGTTGGTGCATCTGGTGGTTATTGGATTGCATCATCAACTGATTATATAATTGCACATGAATTATCAATTACAGGAAGTATTGGAGTAATTGGATCTTATTTAGAGTTTGCAGGATTATTAGAAAGATACAATATAAGTTATCAACAATTGATTGCAGGAGATAAAAAAGATTTAGGAATTCCATTTAGAGAACTTGAAGAAGATGAGAAAGAATGGTTACAAGATAAATTAGATAAAATTCATGAAGTCTTTATTCGAGAAGTTGCAAACAACAGAGGAATGTCTTATAATCAAGTTGAAATATTAGCTGATGGAAGTTTTTATTTAGGAAGTGAAGCTTTGGAAGTTGGTTTAATTGATCAATTAGGTGGAAGAGATGAAGTTGAACTCTACTTAGAAGAGAAAATTAATGCAACAGTTGAATTCAAAGAATATACACAACCAAAATCATTTTTTGAATCTTTGGCAGAAATAATGTATCAAAGATCATTTTTTGTTGGGAAAGGAATTGGAAGTATGTTATTTGAAGAAAGTTTTGAGGTAAAAGTATAATGCCTTTTAGAAAAGCATACAATCATTTTTGTATGTATGCTGAGGAGATTATCCTTGGCATTATTATTCTTCTAAATGTACTTGATGCAATAAAAGTATTACCACCATCATTAGAATATACAAAGAAAATAATTTCTTGGGGTGCATTAGGTTATTTATTATATCATGCATCATTAACTAAACTTCTATTTGGGATAAAGAGTAAGAAAATAGATTTCTTTATTATAATGTCTTACTTTCTATTGATATTTAATAAATTTACAAGTTACGCAAGAGTTACTCTCGAGGAATTGTATACAGAAGGTTATGAATTACTGCATTTCTCACAAGCAAAGGTTGGTGAAGGAGCAATAAAAGTAAGTGTTGAGAATGTTGATGCAATTACGACGGCAGATTTTACTTATAGTGTATTATATCAGATCATAGAAAAGCTATCTTTTTTTAATCCGACTACATTATTAGAAGTTACTGATGGAACAAATACAATTTATTTGGCTGCATCTACACAACCGTTTTCTTTGCAACACTTTTTTTCTTATATTAATGGATCTTTGTTTTATTTAATCAAATATTTAGCAGATAATGCTGCTCAAGTAGAAATGTTTGCATTTTTAATTGGTGGAGTTGCTTTAATAATAATTGCTTTGTATTGGGCTGTTTTTAAGAAAGTAGAATCGCCTAGTTTTATGCATGTTATACATGAAGAAGGAAAAGTTAAAGATGTATTTCATAGGATTTTAAGATTTTTAATTATATTGGTTGTTTTAGTTGGATTCTTTGTTATTGTATTTAATTTAATAATGGAATGGTTAGCTGTTGCAATTGATGCATTTATTATTGTTGTATTAATATTTGCATATGTTTATTGGGTTTTCAAAGGACATAAACATTTTAATGCAGATCACTTTTTAATTAAAGTAGGTTCTGGTTCTGAAAAGTTCTTTGAAAAGTTTGTTGAGTTATTTCATACAAAACAAGGTGTGTTTTTAGGTATTAGTGGTTTATTAGTATTGCATTTGATAACTGATATGGGTATTTTTATCTTGCCTTATATTTTATTTCCACAAGATCCTTTATATTTTCACCAAGATCCAATTTATTTTAGTACAGGTCATGAAGCATTGAGTACTTTATTTGCAGAAGATCTTAATTTTACTTCAACATTAATGGAGAAGTTTTCTTTATTATGGGCTTATGTGTTTTCAAGTTTGGGAATAATATTATTGTTTACAATTCCTGCTTATGTTTGGGCTTTGATATTCAAAAAAAGAAAAGGACATACGCATAGATTATTATTAGTGTTATTTTTTATGTCATTACTTTGTTTTGCATTTACTGATTTATTTAAGATAAAAAGATTAGAAACATTAATTGTAGTTGGTGTAGATATTGTAACGTCTCCTATAATGCAGACTTTATCATTATCTTTATTAGCAATATTTTTGATTTCAATTGGTGTTGGAGCTATCTTTTACTTATTATCTCATAAAATGTTTTTAAGAAAAGAATTAACATATGGAATGGTTATTATTTCGTTAATTTATTTTGGGAAATATGTTTATTATTTCTTTTTTGATAATGTTGAATATTACCTAGATGGGATACATGCATTAGTGCAGATTAATAGCTATTTCTTTGCCTTGTTTTTCTTGATGTTTTTTGCTATATCTATTGTTTTCTATGTAGGTGGATTTTGTATGTTTATATATGAAATTTACAAGTATTTTAGGATGAGTAAGGAAGGATAAGCCCTATTCTCACTCTAAAGTGGTTATCAGCAGAAAGCTTTATATATAAAAGCGCTTTCCAGAGCTAATATAATGTATATTTTGGGGTGTATTAATGACTACTGATGAAGACGATAGACCAACTCAAGATCCTGATGCGCCAGATGCTTATGATCTTGGACGTTCAATATTAGATGAAATAGGTGAGGATGCAGCTGATCAGATTGATCTTGTAGCAGCTGCTAGACTTGGTTATACATTATTAGCAAATATGAGTGAAGCAACTGATGCTCTTGTAAGACTTAATTCTTTAGCTTTAAGAACAGAAGAAGGTCATCCCTTAAGAGATCGTGTAGCTACGTTGACTGAAATGACTACAGGGTATGGTGCAACTCAACTTGAAGCTACTGGGGCCTTAAAAGAAGGAATATTAAGAGAAGAAGAAAAATGGAATGATCATGTTATTTATGAATCTATACTTCCTGGTGCAGATGGAATAACTGATGCACTTAATACTCAATTTAAAGATTCAGGAGATATTACTGCAAAACAAATATTAATTGTTCCTGAAGTTAGAGTTGGTGATGGTGAAAAAACATTTACTTCTCCAGCACAATTGCAAGCAGTTGTTGATGCATTGCATAAGCAATTAGGAGCGCAAGGTAGATCACGTGATGATTATGAAATATTAATTGGAGCAGAACCATATGTTATAAGAGACGGAGAAACTCAGAATGTGAGTTTTGATGCAGTTGCAACAAAATTTGGATATAAAGATATTAAAGGTGCAAAACTTTACAATAGATTAAGAGAAACTAAGCTAACTGCTATTGATACACAAAGAGTTAATCCACAATCATTAGAAAATGAAGCAAAAGCTGTTTCTTATAGAGATGTTGGTGATATGATGGTTGTTACTGTTGCTTCTGCAGGAGAAAGTGGTAGTTTAGAAAGTTTAGTTGGTGGATTAGTTCCAGTAGGAGCAAGAAAACAAGAATTAAATCAAGATCTTAGGTATGCAGCTAAAGCAATTGCTGGTGCTGATGGAGATGTTGATGATGTTTATAATGAATTAATTGGTGCAGTTATTGCTAAAAATAGAGATAATTATACTCAAGCTATGGCTGATGTTGAAGAAGGAAGAATGCCTAGAGAAGACTTTGATGCATTGATTGAAAGAGATTATAGAGCAATGGATAGTCAAGCATTAGTTGATCTAACTAACTATATTCAAAGAACAAGAAATCCTGATAGTTTATACATAGTAACTTCAGATAATGGAACTGTCGTCGGTAAAAGAGTTATGAGTGTTGATGCGGCTGCAACAAAATTAGCTGGCGGAAATTTAGAAGATGCTGTTTATGCTGAAAAAACAGGAAATGTAATGGTTGTTCCTATTGCAACTGAAGCTAGTAAAAGCTTTGTTCCAGAAGAACCAGCAGCTGCAGAAGCAGAACAACCAGTACCTGAAGAAGCACAATTTGATTATACTTCTAATGTTAGTTCATGGAGAATGAATGTTAATTCAGAAAGATCATATACTGATGGAGTTGCTGAAGAGACCAATACAGGACTGAACTATGGTCCAGTAAGAGGATGGTTTGGTAAGGAAGAAAATTTTGATAGAAAAGTTACTGCAACTCTTGGAGAAGCATATTTATTATTAACTGGAAATAATATTCATTGTTATGGTGTTACTCATGCAGATGGTGAAGATAATAAAGAACATTATTTTGGATTAGAAGGAAAACCTGATCAATTGGGAGAGTTACTTGATGCTGTAGTTGCAGGAAACCCTAGAGAGAATCTTTCTGAGTTATCTAGACAAGTATTTACATCAGAAGATCAACCAGTTCAAGAAAATCTATTTGAACAATTAGCAACTCTTTATATTAAAAGACCAGGACAAGAAGTACAAACATATAATGTTAGTGAATAATCATTTAGCTGTTCTTTTATTAGCTCTTTGACTTGGTCTAACTTTCTCAGCGCCTTTGCCTTTGTTTCTTAAACCACGAGATTTTCTACCTGCAGATGTTAAGCCTCTAAAAGCTCTGTTTTTGTGTTTGCCTGAGCAAACCCAACTCATTTTTTTATCAGCTTTAATAGCAGGATGGCTTTTATCAACTAAAATAATTTCATACCAATAATATTTACCATCTTTTGCTACCCAATAACTGTTTAGAACTTCGCAATTTACATATTTCCTACCAACTCTTTCTTCTGCAATCCTTTGGTAGCTTTTGCCTAGGACTAATCTTTGTCTATTGTGTCTAGGTCTTCTTCCTTTTTTAATATCAGGTCTTGTATGGCCGCCTCTTTGAACTCTTTGTCTTACAACTAAGAATCCTTGTTTAGCTTTATAACCAAGGGATCTTGCTCTATCTAGTCTTGTAGGTCTTTCTATTCTTAGTGTAACTGGTTCTTTTCTCCAAGCTACTAGACGCTCTTTCCAAATAGGACCAAGGTTCTGTTTTGGTTTTTTCCATATATTCCTTATGTGTTTATATAATCCCATATTTAGGCAAGAATTATGAGGTATTTATAAATGTTATGTAGTAAAGTACACAAGCTATAAGATATAGAAAAATAAAGAAAAGAAAAAGGAAAAATAATAGGAATTACTTCCTAAATAAGACAACCATTAGAACAATTAAGCCTAATGCTAATAAGACAACTAAACCAATAAGACCTGCTAATAGCCAAACATCTTCTTCATCTGAATCTGTGGTTGATGTGGTTACTGTTGGTGTTGGCACATAGGTTGGTTGAGGAGTTGTTTGTGTTGTAACAACTTCAACAACTTCGACTGGTTCTTCTGGTTCAACAACTACTGGAGTTGTTGTTTGTGTTGTAGTTGTTTCAGGTTCAGGTTCTGTTTCTACTGGTTCTTCAACAGGTTCTTCAACTTCTACTTCACAATCTAATTTGTCTTTGACTCTATCAATATCGTCTAATAATTCATCATAATCATCTTCTAGATCACTTAAATCATCTTCTAGATCTTCAATATCGTCTTCATTAGCATCTGTTTCGTAATCATCTTTGAAATCATCTAGATCGTCTTCAAAATCATTCATGTCGTCTTCTAGATCATCGTAATCATCTTCAAAGTCATCAAGTTCGTCGTCTTCAAGATCTTCTAAATCATCTAGTGCATCTTCTTCATCGTCTTCATCTTCTTGTTCTTGAGCTCTTTCAAGATCATCACAAGCATCATTTACGTCGTCTTCAATGTCTTCTAGATCATCTTCTAGATCATCTAATTCATCTTCTAATGCTTCATATATATTTTGAAGTTGTGTAAGTTGATCAAGATCATTTACTGTGATTACAACAGAATACGTATCACTAGAATTTCCATCACTAACATTAAACTCAATAGTGTATGTGTTTGAACCATTGTTAACTTGACTATAACCTGGTGTCCAGCCATATGTTGCTTCTGTTTCAGAATTTTTTGTTAATGTTCCAAAAGAAACATCATCTGTAAATGTGTTTGTTCCGTTGTCAGCAGCAGTTACTGTAAGTGTTAATTGCAAAGTATCCCCTTCTGTTACAGTTGTATTTCCTGTAACACTTTGAAAAACTGGAGCTGCATTTACAACAACTAAACTTAAGATTGCTACTAATAATAACAATAATATTTTTTTCATGGTAATTACCTCCATATGTTCATCTCACCCCTTGTAAACATGTCTAACATAGTACAGTAGAAAATAGTGATTTATAAATGTTTCGCTGTGTCATTACTTTATAGTAAGATAATACGTCATAATTACTACTATTTAATAGAAAGATATAAAAACAAAGAAAACACACAAAACTGTATGGGTAAGGGAAAAGATTTTTGGACAATAATTTGTGTGCTTTTGACACTTGTTGGTTCAACCTGTATAGCATTAAAGAATTTCTCAACAGCTGAGTTTTTTGTGTTGATGATTTTATTATTCCTTGGTTTTATTGCTATAATTAGTTCTGGCCAAAATACAAAGAGGCTGTTCTTTTTATTAGTGTTAGTGAATACATTGTATTTCTTTGGATTAGGATTAATAGAAGGTTGGAAAGTTTGGTTATTAGTGCTTTTTGCAATACTTGGATTGTTATTATCAATATGTGGATGTAAGAAATGTAGATCTAGATGTTGTTGTTCTGAAACAGTTGATGTAACACCAGTTGAGAAAAAAGAAACAAAGAAAGTAGTGAAGAAAAAGACAGTGAAAGCAAAGAAGACTACAAAAAAAGCAACTAAGAGAAAATCTAAAGCACGCAAAGCAAAGAAGTAAATAACTATTTCTTCTTTTTTATTTTCTTTTTACTTTTCTTATCATCTTTCAAAATGTAATAAATCAATCCAGCTGCGCCAATGCAAACAGCAGTGTCTGCTATATTAAACACTGGCCATATTTTGAAGTCAATGAAATCTATGACATAACCATATTGTAATCTGTCGACGAGGTTTCCTATTGTACCTGCCAAGATAAATGCAATGAAAAGTCTATTATTTACTGGGATTTTTTTATAATAATAAATGACTGCGATGACTACAACAATTGCAAATAAAATAAAGAACCATTGCTGGCCTTGTAATATACTAAAGCTTGCACCTGTGTTGTATGCTTTTGTAAAATAAAAAATATTTGGGAAAATAGTAATGCTTTGTTTTAATGTTAATGCTTGATCAATTAGTGATTTTGTAATTTGGTCTAAAAAGAAAATAAAGATTATTATTAAACCGACAAACTTTGTTTTCATATTACCAAACTCTTCTACTTGGACCACGTCTTTCATGAGGTTCTTCTTCAGAAGATCTTGCTAAGGATTCTAGTAAATTTAATCTATGGTTTATGCTTTCTAAAGAAGATTTTATTGCATCTAATTTATTAGAAAGAATTTCAAAGTTTTTTTCACTTATAGTATTTTGTTCTTGTGGAAACTGTTTGGTTGGAGCAGGTGATGGTTGTGCTGGTTCTTGTCTTGCAAAAGATCTTTTTGGCATACTAAATCCTTCACTATAATCAATTTCTTCATTGGTTTGAGTTGGTGGATTCTGTTGTTGAGTTTGTAATCCAAGATCTCCTGATTCCATACCTGGTTGTGATGCAGCCATATTTAATCTATCTTGGCCAATTCCCATGTCTTGGCTAGATCCAAAGTCCATTCCTTTATCTAGATCACCAAAGTCCATTTCATCTTTTTTCCAGAACTTTAACTTATTCATAATCCCCATAATAGTGTTTAAGAATAAAGATTATATAAATATGTTTCTAAACTGGAGAATGGGGACAAGGTAATTAGTACAATTCTAAATATCTATCATGTTCCCAGTCTGTTACATGGATTCTAAAGTCATCCCATTCTGTTGTTTTAGCTTTGATGTATTCCTGGAAAGTATGTGCTCCTAGTGCTTGCTGCATTAATGTGGACTTCTTTAATTCTTTTACTGCTTGCCATAGAGAATGTGGAAGAACTGAAATACCTTTATCTCTTAGTTTTTTTGCATCATAGTGATAAACATCTTCTTCAACTGAATTAGGAGGTTCTATTTTGTTTTTTATTCCATCTAAGCCTGTTTTTAATAAGACTGCAAAAGCTAAGTAAATATTACAACATGGATCAGGTGCTCTGTATTCTACTCTTGCTGCTTGTTCTTTTCCTTTGAAAATTCTTGGAATTCTTATTAATGCAGATCTATTAGTACATGCCCAACAAATGTAGGTTGCTGCTTCATAACCTGGAACTAGTCTTTTGTAAGAATTTACTAAAGGAGAAAGAATTGAACTCATTGCTTTAGCATTTTTTAATTGACCACCAATAAAATATTTTGCTGTTTGAGATAAATTATATTGATCTGTTTCATCAAAGAAAATGTTTTTACCTGTATTAATATCAAATAAACTTTGATGGACATGCATTCCAGAACCATTTATTTTTGAAATTGGTTTTGGCATAAAAGTTACATGCAAACCATGTTTTTGGCCAATTGCTTTTAATGTAAATTTTAATGTTGTTCCATTGTCTGCTGTTTTTAATG
>CAZKVI010000011.1:0-40362 GCA_964556185.1 uncultured Methanosarcinales archaeon | reverse complement strand
CCGGGAATGAAGTTATTCTGATATTTGTTAGGATTATGAGGATTTCATATTAGCCCTAATTTAAAGCTATTAATATACTTATTTGAGAAATTATTTAAAATATAATAGAACTACTTAATAATATGGAAGGAGGACTAATTTTTATAGAAAATAATTATAAATTAAGACATGAAAATAATGTAGTAGATGAAAAAGTCTTCTTAAATATCATTGCTAGGTTTCCTGAAATTGCTGGAGGTTTAATTTGGATTTTTGATCCAAATAGAAATAAAATAAAACTAGCTTTCATAACAACATTAAATCCTGAACAAATAGATTGGAGAATAAAACACGCAAGAAGAGTTAATACAAATATTAAAACTGAGGAACAAAGAAAACTTCTTCTTAAAGATGTCAATTGGGTAAAATGTATAAAATTATTATTAAGTGAGTTTGAATCAATTGGAAAAAGTTTAGATGCCCCTGTTGCAGTATGTTATACTTCTGTTTCCAAAGGAATAATGGAGAGATTAGGATGGCAAGTTGAAAAAAAGGCTTTTGCGATGAAAGTCTTAGGTGGAATATCTATATTTTCTGGCTTTTTTATGAGGTGGTTTATTCCAGGAAAACAGAAAGGCTTAATTTATAGAGATTACATAAAAGAACTGCATTAATTTAATTTGTTAAACTAATTAAGAATGACTTACTTCTTCCTAATATTTACATCGTAGATAATGTCTTCAATCTTTTTTAGATTCCACTTGATGCTATCGTATTTTTTCCTTAATTCAGAATTTCGTAGGTTTAATGATAAAAAGAAAGTGTGAATTTCTTCTACTGTATTTCTAATATTTGTTAGTTCTTTGTATTCTTTGTTTGTAGCACATCTTACTGCTTTTCTTGCTAATTCCCCTGTTAGATCGCATAATCCAAGTAAATAATCCATATCATTTGCTGGTAGTTTTGTTGGAGAGAGAATATTTCCTGTTTTTGTGTAATGTAAAAAGCATTTAGCTTCACAGTATTCTTCCATTGCTGCATTAAAAGCTCTTACTATAGATAATTTATTATTCTTTTTTATTTCTGCTAAGACTTTTTTTATTCCTTTTTCTGCATTTTTTAGTAATTGAATAGCTTCTGTATTGTTCTTTCTATGTACTGCATTTATTGCTTGTTTGGAAAATCTTAGAATATCTCTACTTGTTTTGATAATATGTTCTCTTTTTTCATCAAATGTTTCTAAATTTTTCTTGATTTTTGTTAATGCTTTTTTATCAATCATAATATAGAAGAATAGGTTCCAGTATATAAAGATGTATGTAAAATTTGGTGAATTATGTACACTTTTAGTATATTAGTCTTAATTGACTAGTAATAGTAGCAAATAGTAGCGTAAACTTTATAAACCTATTCTGCCAAAAATCTCGTATGGCATATCCATATTATAGTGGAACTTCCACATATGCTAATACATACGGAGAATCCACATTTAGGGGGGCTATTCATTTTTTTGAACAGCTTGGAATATATGATGTAGTTTTACCATTCTTACTAATTTTCAGTATAGTCTTTGCAATATTTGAAAGAACAAAAGTACTTGGAACTGAAGAAATTGATGGAGAAAAGATTACAAAGAAAAATCTTAATGCAATGGTTGCATTTGTAGTCTCATTTCTTGTTATAGCCTCTGCAAGAATGGTTGCAATTATTAATGAAGCTTTGCCTAAGATAGTCATATTATTATTTTTGGGTGTGTTTTTCCTTGCATTAGTTGGAATTTTCTATTCAGAAAAAGAAGAAGTTTTGTTTAAAAGAAAAGGAACTATATTTTTTATTGTATTGGTATTTATTTCAATATTATTAATATTCCTTCACTCAATACCGACATACACAGGAGAACCGTTTTTATATTGGCTCATGAGGTTTGTAGTATATAATTTTAGTACAACTGCCGTGAGCTCAATTATTTTGTTGGTTGTGGTTGTGTTTTTCATGTGGTTTATAACAAGAGAAAGTGGTGGATCTGATGATGACGATAAGGATGATCACCATTAATAATAGAAGACAAAATTTTAATAATAGATTATACATAAAACAAGTTGAGGGGTGAAAAAATGACACAATACATTGTCGAAACTTTCAAAACATTAGAAGCTTATGGGCTAACAGATGCATTATTACCATTTCTACTTATATTTACAGTAATATTTGCAATGTTGAAAAAAACAAGGATTCTTGGAGAAGGTAGAAAGAATTTCAATATGATAGTAGCAATGATATTCTCTTTATTAGTTGTTATTCCACATATTACAGGTTCTTATCCTCCTGGAGCAGATATTGTAGAGATTATGAATAGTGCTCTACCTACTGTATCATTAGTTGTAGTTGCTATTTTAATGGCATTACTTATGATTGGCTTACTTGGTGGAGAAACTAGATGGATGGGTGGAAGCTTATCTGGAATAATTGCACTTATAGCATTCGGTGGCATTGTCTATATATTTGGTGGTGCTGCAGGATGGTGGCAAGACTTTTCATTAAATTTATGGGGACCTGATGTTACTGTATTATTAATTGTAATATTGGTATTTGCTATAGTGATTTGGTTTGTAACTAGAGATACTGAAGCAGAAGGTGCTGCAAGAGCAGGTGCTATTGGGAAAAATCTCCTTGGTGATCTTGGTAAAATGTTTGGAGGCGGTGGAGGAGGACATCATTAACTTAGAAAATGGCAGTCCCTACACTAGATTTCCAATTTTTGGAGCATTTTACTCCAATTTTTTCCTTTATTTTAGTTTTTGCTATAGTGTATGCTGGTCTGCAATTTACTAAATTTCTTGGAGACAATAAAGTAATTCATGCAGTAATCTCATTTGTAATAGGATTAATTTTCTTATTTACAATGGATGTAACAGCTGTAGT
The DNA here is from genome assembly GCA_964556185.1 of uncultured Methanosarcinales archaeon. Classification (GTDB taxonomy): domain Archaea; phylum Nanobdellota; class Nanobdellia; order Woesearchaeales; family DSVV01; genus CAZKVI01. The sequence goes on along the minus strand of CAZKVI010000011.1, from coordinate 37,461 downwards.
TATGACAATAACTCCTTGGTTTACTGTGTTTTTCATCTTCATTATATTTATGATAATGGGGTATAAATTATTTGGTGCAACTGATGATCAAATAAAGAATGTTATTTCGCACCATTCGACTATTCAATGGGTTATTGCAGTCATTAGCATTATCATCATTATTTATGGACTTTCTGTTGCTTTAGGACCAAAATTACTTGGATATGATGTAGCAGAAGAAGGTGGAATTCCTATGAATATGAATGAGGAAGTACAAAGTAGTGCAACAACAGATTTCTTTAGTAATGTAGTTGGAGTATTTTTTAATCCTAAAGTTCTTGGATTCTTGTTGTTGTTTTTTATAGCGACGTTCACGATTAAACAATTATGTGATCCATTAACGCCTAAGTGGCCGTAGGATAGAATTAATTATTTTTTTAAGTCTTCTTTTAATTTAGATAATTCATTAACATTTTCTGTTAAAGTTGGAAGAACTTTTTGAAATACTTTTTCCATTGCTTTAATATCTGTACCTACATTAGTTAGGCTTTTATCATACTCACTTATTTTACCTAAGACACCTTTATGTAAAGAATCAAACTCTTTTCTTGTGTCTTGTAATTGTTGTTCAAGTTTTGTAATTCTAGATTCTACTCTTTCTTTCCAATCAATAATTTTATTTATACTTCTTACAATTTCATTCCATTTTTCATCAATAATTGCCTCTGCTAATTCTTCAATTCTTTGAGATTCTGGCGATAAACCGAATTGACTAGAAGGCATTTCTGGTGCTCCCATTGGCATTTGTTGAGGCATTGCTTGAGGTTGTGGTTCTGGCATAGGTTGTTGTTGAAAATCTTGTTGTTGGCCTTGATCCTGCATATAGAATGGAGTATCTCCTGGAGTTGGTTGTGGTTCTGGATTATGATCAGCCATTTGAGGTTGTTGAAAGTCTTGAGGTGGTTGTTGATCCATTGCTGATTGTGGTTGTGGCATTGGTTGTTGAGGTTGTTCTTGTGATGTTTGTGGCATTTGTACATCTGGTGCACCCATTTGCATAGGTGATTGCATTTGTTGATCTTGAACACCTGTACCAAGGTCTACTTCATTTTTCATATTTGCTTGAGACATTGCATTAAAGATATTTCCTGTACTAAATCCTTCTCTTTGAAGTGTTTGTATAACTTGATTATTTGACATACCTTGTTGTCTCATTGCTAGAACTTTGTCTACTGGTATTGTAGAAGTCAATTCTTCTCCTGCACCTATTGGTTGTGCTGGACTTGCTTTTTTCCCGAACAATGGCATTATGTATTCACCTATTAGTTTTTAAAACCTAGAGTATTTAAATATTTACTCATTTCAGTCATCGTCTTCTTTATCAAGAATTTCTTTGACTACTTTTTTAACTTCTTTTCTTGTAACAAAGTTCAAAGGTTCCCATAAATTGATATATTTCTCTAATACTTTAACTTCTTCTGATTTAGCTGTTTCTTGCATCTGTCTTTCAAAAATGTGCATATGGTCTCTTAATTCATTCATTTCCTTTCTAACTTCATCTAATTCTGTAGAAAAGGCCCTAACTTCATTAGTTAGTTTTTTGTTGTCTGTAAGCATATTTTGCTCAGTTACTTGTAAATTCTTCCTTAAAGTAGTGTTTCTTTCTTCTAAAATCCTGACTCTCCTACTCATTTCTCTTAATTGCTGAGAAAGATCATCATTTGGGTGTTTATCTACACTTGCAGGCTTTGGAGAACTAGGTGACCCCCCAGATCTCCTTGTTAAGGAATGTAAAAAAGATGCTTCTCCTACTGCCATGTGGATTATAGAATAGTTCTCAATAATAAAGTTTTTGCCTAATCAGCAAAAACTAAGTTGAGCTATGCTCAACTAAAGTTTATGCCTTTTTAGCTTGTTTTAATGAAATATATTTTATATTATAAAATATAGAAAATTATATAAACTATGATATTTAGAGAATATATAAAAAGGACTAAATTAGTTAATATGCTATTAAGGGGAGAAGGGGATGAAAAAGCCAATTAGTGCTACAGTTGAAGAAGATCTTATACAATGGGTTAATGAAAGTCTTAAAGATAGGACTAAATTCAGAAATAAATCTCATTTAATAGAGATTGCTCTAGAAAAATTGAGAAAATCTGAGGAAAAAGGTAGGTAAAGATATATGGCTCTTTTTAGACAAGATAAACAAGACTGGGATTTTGAAGTGATTCCAGAAGGAGAAGAAAATATATTGTACATTTATGTAGAAGATATTCCATTAACACCATCTATTGAAGATAGTTCTTTGGTGTTTGCGAAAACAATTGATATTCTTTTACAAGTTAGTAATGTAAGTAAAATTGTTTTTACACAACAAAGAGATTATGAATATGATTATAATCAAGTACAAATTTTATTAGAGCTTGCAAATATTTACAAACAATTATACAAACAAAAAACACTTTTTTCATATTCTTCACAAGGCTTAAGTCCTGTTGAAGTTACAAGATTAAATCAAAGATATGTAGAAGTTCAAAATCTTGTATTTAAATTGTTAAAAGGAGATCCTATTGGTGCTTTCATAGAATTAAGAAGAACATTAAGAAGAGAGAAAATAAGTCTTGAGAAAACTGTTGATCAAAGAGCAAAAGTTACTGGCCAGCACTATGTTTCTATTTTAGGTTACATAATTAAAATTCTTGATAATACTAAATTAATTACATTAGCAAAACCACATATGGCTGCATATGAACAAGGAGATCGTTCTGTTTATAGGATGATCTTTACACCATACATAAGACCAGATTTTATGTTTACAAAATTAATGGCAGATTATCCGAAAAATGGTGAAGAAGTAGATAGTTATTCTTTAGATGATGATACTGAAGTTACCATATTTAAGTTTCCTGACTCCATTGAAACTTTATATCATATAATTCCTCCTGAATTTAAATTATCAGAAGATAAATATGAACTTCTTGATACTGCTAGAAAAATAATGGCAGAACATAAACCAAGAGAAGAAGAGTTTACTGATCCAAAAAGAATGAGAGAGGTTTTTTCTCATGTTGGAGCTGATATGTTAGAAGAATTGGCTGAGACTAAAGGAATTAATTTGAGAGGAAAAGAACTTGATAGATTAACTAAAATTTTAGTTAGATATACTGTTGGGTTTGGACTAATTGAAGTTTTATTATCAGATGAAAAAATACAAGATGTTTCTGTGAATAGTCCGCTTGGGCGCTTGCCACTCTTCTTAGTTCATGGAGATTATGATGATTGTACAACAAATATTATTCCTACAATAAATGAAGCAGAAAGTTGGGCTACAAAATTAAGACTTATTTCAGGAAGACCATTAGATGAAGCTAATCCTATTTTAGATACTGAACTTGAATTACCTGGAGCCACTACAAGAGTTTCTACAATTACAAGGCCATTGGATCCAACTGGAATAGCCTTTTCATTTAGAAGACATAGAGATAGGCCTTGGACTTTACCTTTGTTTGTCGAGAACAAAATGTTAACAGCTGAGGCTGCTGGATTAATTAGTTTTTTAGTTGATGGGACAAGAAGTATGATTGTTGCAGGGACAAGAAGTTCTGGAAAAACATCTTTTTTATCTGCCATATTAGTAGAAATAATGAGAAGATATAGAATGATTACAGTAGAAGATACTCTTGAGTTGCCAGCTAAATCATTAAGAGAACTCGGATATAATATTCAACAAATGAAAGTTGCACCTGCTCTTGAAAGAGAAAGTACTGAAATGAGTGCAGCAGATGGTATTAGAAGTACATTAAGATTAGGGGATTCTGCACTTATTGTAGGAGAAGTTCGTTCGAAAGAAGCTGTTGCTTTGTATGAAGCAATGAGAGTTGGAGCTGCTGCTAATGTTGTTGCAGGTACAATTCATGGTGATTCTCCATATGGTGTGTTTGATAGAGTTGTAAATGATATTGGTGTTCCTAAAACATCTTTCAAAGCTACTGATATTGTTATTGTAGCTAATCCTGTAAAAAGTGCAGGTGGATTGCATAAATTTAGAAGAATTACTCAAATTACAGAAGTAAGAAAAACATGGCAAGATGATCCAATGACAGAAGGTGGATTTATGGATTTAATGAAATATGATGCAAAAAAAGATGCATTAGAGATTTCAAAAGATTTAATTAATGGTGATTCTGAAATATTGAAAACAATAGCTGGAAATATAAAAGAGTTTGCAGGTAATTGGGATGCAGTATGGGATAATATAATGTTAAGAGGTAAGATAAAACAAGCTATTGTTGATGCTGCTAAGAAAACAGAGAATAAAGAGTTATTAGAAGCACCATTCACAATTAAGGCAAATGATACATTTCATGTTATTTCAGATAATGTAAAAGAAGAAGTTGGTACATTAGATCCAAAAGAGATATTATTAAGATGGAATCAATGGCTAAAAAGAGAGCTAAGAAAGAAAGAATTAAAATAAGATAATATTGATAAATTAGATAAAACAAAGAAGAATTGATAAAATGGCAAAAAAGGAAGACGAAATAGTAAGAAAGTATAAAGAACAGTTAGAGAAACAATTAGGTATTAATCTAAATAAGAAATCAGATGTTTCTTCTTTAGAATATACTAAATTTAAAAAAGATTTATTGCCTACACATATTAGTTTTTATGAAAAGGGTTGTAATTTAGCAGAGAAGGTTTTGAAGATAAAACCAGATGCAAAAAAGATTGAGCAGATGAAAGAAGATATAAACACTGCTCATCTTAAAGTTAGTCCAACTGGCATTATAAGTTTTTCACTTTTAGCTCCTGTAGCAATTATGTTTTTAGGTGTTTTATTAACTGTTTTATTTCCTTTGATTACTGGTGGAGAAATTTCAATGTTTTTCATTATTTTCTTTTTGATAGCTGGGACCATAATGATATTTCCTCTTCAGAAACTTCCTGGTTTTTTAGCGAATAATTGGAGATTACAAGCTTCTAATCAAATGGTTTTATGTATTTTTTATGTAGCTACATATATGAGACACACTTCTAATCTTGAGCGTGCTATTGAGTTTGCTTCTAATCATTTAACTGGTCCATTAGCTATGGATTTAAAAAAAGTGATATGGGATTTAGAAACAGGAGAATACAGTTCAGTAAAAGAATCTTTAGAAAATTATCTTAAAACTTGGAGAAAGTATAATATGGAGTTTATTGAAGCATTTCATTTACTTGAATCATCATTATATGAATCTTCAGAATCAAGAAGAGTTTCATTATTAGATAAGGCATTAGATTTAATATTGTCTGAGACTTATGAAAAAATGTTGCATTATGCTCAGAATTTAAAGAATCCAATTACTACATTACATATGTTGGGTATTATTTTGCCTATTTTGGGTTTAGTTATTTTACCTTTGGTTGTGAGTTTTCTTGGAGGGGTATCTTGGTACCATATTGCAGTATTGTATAATATTGTAATCCCAATAATAGTTTATATTATGGGGAAAGTTATTTTATCAAAAAGGCCTACAGGTTATGGGGATTCTGATATTAGTAAAGATAATCCAGAACTAAAAAAATATCAAAATTTTATAATAAACATTTTAGGAACAGAAATTAAGATCTCTCCTTTGTATTTAAGTATAAGTGTTGCTATTTTATTTTTCTTTATTGGTGCAATGCCTTTATTATTACATTTTATTGGTTTTCCTGATTTTGGTGTTGGAAGAACTGATTTAACAAGTGGTTGTGGATTAGAATATTGTTTATTAGATTATAGAGAAGGTGATGTTGGTTCTGGAGAAGTTGGGCCATTTGGATTAGGAAGTGCTATCCTTAGTCTTTGTATTCCATTAATATTTGCATGTGGTCTTGGATTGTATTATAAGTTTAGGTCAAAGAATGTTATAAAAATTAGAAAACAAACAAAAAAACTTGAAAAAGAATTTGCATCTGGACTTTATCAATTAGGAAATAGGTTAGGGGATGGTATTCCTGCAGAGATCGCATTTAGTAAAGTTGCTTCTGTAATGGAAGGTACAACAACTGCAAGATTTTTCCAACAAGTAAATATGAATATAACAGAAATGGGTATGAATGTTGAAGATGCTATTTTTGATAGGAAAAGAGGTGCATTATTGTATTTTCCTTCGAAAATGATTGAAAGTTCTATGAAAGTATTAACAGAAAGTGCAAAAAAAGGTCCAAGAGTTGCTGCACGTGCTGTTATGAATGTTGCAAGATATATTCAAGAAATACACAGAGTTGATGAAAGATTAAAAGATCTATTAGCAGATATTATTTCTTCAATGAAATCACAAATTGCTTTAATGACTCCTGCAATAGCTGGAATTGTTATTGGTATTACTTCTATGATTTCAAATATATTGGGTAAGCTAGGTCCATTATTAGAACAACAAGCAATGGAAGGGGGAGATTATAGTGCTAATGTTCCTGAGATATTTGGATTAGGAATTCCTCCTTATTTTTTCCAAGCTGTAGTTGGAATTTATGTTGTGCAAATAGTATTTATTCTAACAATATTATCAAATAGTATTGAAAATGGTGAAGATAAATTAAATGAGAAGTTTTTATTAGGAAAGAATTTGTTAATAAGCACATTTACTTATGTTGGTGTTGCATTTGTTATAATGTTGCTATTTAATATAATTGCTAGTTTTGTTCTAAGAGATTTAGTAGGCATGTAGAAAAAGGGTGAAGGAGGATACCTAAGGTGCCTTAAAGGCAGGGGGTGATCACTCCAACACTAAAGGTATTTTCTGAAGGCACATTAAAGAAAAAGGGGTGTTAGGTGTCGAGATAGCCGAGCATGAATCCGTGTTCTGCAGCAGTAATACAATCATTATCTAAATGATTGTCAATTGCTCTTGGATTGTAAAAGTTGTAATTATCATTGTTTTCTGAATTTTTTATTAATCGTTTTAATCTTTTTAATTCTCTAAGTTCTTTATTCATTTTAGCACCTCTTAAATGAAATAATATGTTGGATGTTTTGTTGCTTTAACTGAAAGGTCTTTTACTTGTTTGAAAAACAAATGTTGAATTGTTGTGTTTGTTGTGTCGATCATTGTTATCACCTCTTTTTGTCATATGTTAATAAAACAAAGTGGGCAGGCTTTTTAGATGCCTGCCGAAGCCAATATTTAATTTATTTATATTATATTATGGTTGAAGTTATTTATATACCTCACAGCAAGGTGGCTAGTGGTTGTGTTGATAATTGGTGAATGAATGGAATTTTGGTAGTTGAAGGATTTTGGAGCAGTGGACAAAGGTTTGGCAAGTGTGATTTTTACGTGTGGAATTGTTGAGAAATTGGCCAGTGGATTTGATTCTGGATTATATAGAATGCTTAAAATATTTGAGAAAAATGAAAGAAAATGGGACAACAGGAATTTGAATCCTGGACACCTACGTATCGGAGTTCTGTTATAAAACAACAGATATCTTCAGCGTAGTGCTCTCCCAGACTGAGCTACTGTCCCTTATAAGCTCTAAAGAACCCTGGGTTATTTATAAATGTTATCGATAGGCAATATACAAAATAAAAATAAAAAAAGAATTAAATTTCTTCTTCCTCGACTTTGACGTCTTTTGGTTTTTCTTCTGCAAGATCTGATTCTTGTTTTTCATCATTTGTTAAGATGTGTTCACCTTCATCAGTTTTCTCGCCTTCTTCTGCCAATAGATTAGATTCGGTTTTCTCATCTTCTGTTAAGATGTGTTCGCCTTTGTCAGTGTCAAGTTTTGTGTTTTTTTCTAGAACTTCCATGCTGCCAAATTTTCCTGTTGAAAGTTGCATTTCTCCTTGCCATTCTCCAACATAACCATTGCTGATTTTGATTTTATCACCAATACCAACTTGGTCACATTGTTCATTCCATAAAGTGATCTTAACTTCGCCAGAATCATCTTTAATAGTGGCGTTACACACTTTACCAGAGAAATTTGGTTTTTCAATTTGTCTAGGTTCATCTTTGCTGATTACAGTAGCTGCAATGTCTACTTTTCCCACTCTTGGTTGTAAGTCTTTGATTTCCATGAGTTAGTGGAAAAGTGGATTATTTTTAAATTTTCTCGTATTATTTCAAAAGATTTATATACATACAGTAACAAAAATTAAGTATGGTTCTAGAACAAATATTCAAAGCAAGTTGGCTTGAGAAAAGGCCATGGCATGCTTTCCTATTGGGATTTATTTATGCTATTGTTGGAATTATCTCTGCTAGATTAATATTTGGTTCTAATCCTGGGATGATGACTGTTGCATTTACTTCTATTTTATTGATTCCATCGTTAAATAGATTATTGCAAGATGAAGAAAATGTTGAGATTCGTGAAAATAAATTAAATATTAAGGTTTTGTTTAAAGACCATAAAGATATTTTTGAAATCTACATATTTTTGTTTTTAGGTGTTTTGTTAACATATTCTGTTGTTGCATTAGTTTTACCTTATCAATCAATGTTACATATGTTTCAACCACAATTAGGTGTTATTGACGTCGTGGGACAGGCAACTGGTTCTGGTACTGTGACTTCCATTTTATTGAATAATTTATTAGTAATGATTGTTTGTTTTATTCTTTCATTAGTCTATGGAGCAGGCGGAATTTTGTTTATAACTTGGAATGCGTCTGTTTGGGGTGTTGCATTTAGTTATTTTGTAAAACAAGCTGCTTTTTTTCAAGATGGGAATCCATTTTTATTGTTTGTTTGTTTGTTTATTCCTTTTTTTCCTCATATGATAACAGAAGGATTTGCATATTTCTCAGCAGCGATTGTTGGAGGAGTTACATCTAAAGCTGTATTACGTGAAGATATGTTTTCTGAGAAATTCCATCATATTATTACAGATGCATGGATTTTGATGGCTATTGCATTTGTTATTGTTATACTTGCGGCAATAATTGAAGTTCATTTCTTTCCTCAGATGAGCAATATGATTATGGGATTCTGTGGTTGAATTGTTGATTTTGGTTGTTTTATTTCATAAACCACAGAAGTCTACGACTTCTTGGTTTCCTAGCGGAAACTTTTTATATATAATTAGGTTCTCTATTCTAGAGGGGGGACAGAGTAATGACACAACCAAAAATAGTATTTCTTGGAACAGCAGGAGACTCCATAGTAGCTGGGAAACAATTATTAGCTTCCGGAGGTATTGCAGTTTTAGTAGATGATAATCAATTTATTCTTGACCCTGGACCAGGATCTATAACTAAATCTAAACAATATGGTGTAAATGTAAGGGATTCTACAGGGGTAATTGTCTGTAATTCAAATTTATTGAATTGTAATGATGCAAATGCTGTTGTTGATGCTATGACACTTGGTGGAATTGATAAATTTGGTGTATTATTGGCTAATAAGAGTAGTTTGATTGGTTCTGGTGGTGCTAGGCCATATATTACAGAGAGACATAAATCATTTGCAGAAAGAGCTATTTTACTTGAACCTGGGAAAAGAGTTGGAATTAATGAGATTGAAATTAGTGCCACTAAAACCAAAGGTGATGATGAGACTGGAATTGGCATAAGAATGTTAACTTCCCAATTTAGATTAGGTTATACAGGAGATACTGGTTATAATACTGAAATAGCTGAGCAGTATAAAGGTGTTGACTTATTGATTGTAAAAATGCCTTTGTGTGCTGATCAAAAAGAACAACATAGATTAAATACAGATGATGCAATTAAATTAATTAGTCATGTAAAGCCAAAGTTGGCAATATTAACTCATTTTGGAATTAAAGTACTAAAAGAAGATATTCTCGAGGAGACTAGGAAAGTACAACGTAGTACTAAAATACAAACTATTGCTGCAAGAGATGGAATGGTTATTAATCCTATTTCTTATGCTGTTAATTTAAGGCAAAAGACTTTGAATTTTTATTAGTTTTAATCGTCTTCTTCTTCAGCACTTCTTGGGTATTCATCTAGACAAGCTTGATCGCAACCTTCTTTAACTGCATCACAGCCATCTTGACATGCATCCCTATCAGTAGAATCTGTACCTTGTTGAGTTTGTATTACTGCAGGACAATCAGCATAACATCCTTGTTTATCACCAAGACATCTATTTGTACAGGCCATTCTTGCCATATCGCCCATTGTAAAAAGACCTGATAAATCTCCTTATCCAGATATCATCCCCCCTCTTGGGTATTCTCCATCATGACCGAGTGTTGAACCCGGTGGAGCCATTCCGTATAATGTTTCATCTGATAATGAAACAGAACCTCCATTATTTAGAACTAATACAACTAAACCAATAACTGCTACAATGCCAACCATTGCAACTAAGTATAAACCTGTATCAATATCATGTTTTGCCATATAATCACCTCTATGATTAGAATAGGTATTTTTTAGTAAGTTTATTATTTAAATTTATTGTCTGAGTATTGTTTTTTCGTCCCTAATTCATAACATTTAAGTATTAGAAATCCAGGAAATAATGTATGGATCCATATATTACTTGGAGAAGGATAATAACTAGTCTTAGTTGTAGGTTTGATGAGTTCTGGACTTTTAAGATAAATATCCTAATTAATGTGTTAAATACTTTATTAGAAGTATTAATGTGGTTTTTTATGGCTATGATTGTTGATCCTGCCACACTTGGTTTTGAAGGTATTGGTTATATGCCATTTATTTTGGTTGGTAGCATAGCAATCTATTTTGTAGATAGTGTAGCTATAAGTTTTACAGATAGTTTTAATGAAGATTCTGAATTAGGAGTGTATAAATTAGCTTATTTGAATAATATGAATGTTGCGGAATATTTTACAATTAATTTTGTTGTTAGTTTTGTATTTGATATCTTTGTTGTATTTATTCCAATGGTATTTGCTTATTTCTTACTTGTGCAGTTTAGTGATACTTCCACATTAATGTTTATGAATCTTGGAAATTGGATAACTATTTTTATTGCGTTGGGTATTTTTATTATTGGAAACTTAGGTTTGCAATTAATGACTGTTGGTTTTACTTTGTTTTTAAAACAGGGTGATCCTGTTAGTTTCTTTTTAGAACAATTTAATAGGTTTTTCTCTGGTCATGTATTCCCGATTGCATTGTTACCAAGGTTTTTAGCTTTTTTACCAAAAATATTACCAACTGCATATGTTATTTTAATTTGGCGAGAAACATTGTTTTTGAATAAAACTTATTTAGACACTAGTACAATGACTTTGATTATTACTGGGTTGATTGTTAATATTTTCTTTTTAGTATTAGGGTATGTTGTTTTTAAGTATGGTGTTAATAGAGCTAAGATTGAAGGGAGGTGGTTCTAGTGAATATTATAGAAGTCAAGAACCTCTCAAAATATTATTATCAGTATAAAGTATTTTTTAAGGGGAAATTATTAGCAAAGGCTCTTAAAGATGTTTCTTTTAATGTTAAAAAAGGTGATTTTTTTGGATTAATTGGTGTTAATGGTGCAGGAAAATCCACTTTACTTAGAATTCTTACTACAAATATGAAAAAATCTCTTGGAGAAGTTTATATTAATGGTTATGATATGGATAGAGAAGAAAATAAAATTAAAGAAAACATATCTTGGATGTTTGGAATAGATTATAGTGGAATTGGTTGGAGTTCTCTTGAGAAAAATATGCATATGGCAGCTGCATTTGTTGGTTTAAATAAAGATGATTCCACTAAAAGAGTAAATGAATTGATTAGAAAATTTGATTTGAAGAAAAAAAGAAATAGTGATGTTTGGAGATTAAGTTCTGGTATGGCTGCAAAATATAGTTTGGCAGTGGCTTTATTAAAAAGACCAAAGGTTTTATTTTTAGATGAACCTTTGCTTGGGTTAGATGTTGAGGCAAAGGATCAAGTTAGGGAGTTGCTTAAGGAGATTAATAAACAAGGTACAACTATTATTTATACTGACCACCAATTGCATGAAGTAGAAAAAGTTTGTAAAAATATTGCAATAATTAACAAAGGGGAACTAGTTTATCAAGGAAGTACAGAAAGTGTAAAAAGAAAGCATAGAAATACTGATATTTTAGAAATTGGATGTTATGGAAAAGGAATAATGAAAACTGTTCATGCTTTAGAAGACAAGTTTAATTATGTTTTTGATTGTGATTTAACTCATAGTGAAGAAGATTTTCATCAATTGAAAATATTTACAAGTATTGATTCAAAAAAAGCAATGTTGCCTGTTGCTGATTTTCTTAGGAAAAGAGGTTTTATTATCGAACAGATGAATGCTGGTTATTTAAGTTTAGAAGATGTGTTTCGGAAGTTTTTGAAAAAAGATGAACATGAAGAGAGGGCTAAGAGAATTAAGCATTTTAAGACTGTTGGTGAGACACCTGATAAGAAGTTTTTAGAATATTTGAAACATCCTCATCATTCTGTAAAAGGTGCTGCTTGTGAGGTTTTCTGGGGCAAAAATAAATCTAAAGTTGGGTCTATTATTCATGGAATGTTATCAAGTTCGAAAAATGAAAGACAAGAAGCATTACGTGTTATTGGTGAGATTAAAGATGAGTGTTTTTTAGAGCATGTCTTGGATGCTTTAGAAGATGCTAATTCTGAGATACAGATACAAGCATATATTACATTAGGTAAATTTGGTAATGAAATATCTGCAAAGCCTCTTGTTAAATTATTAATGACTGATGAAACAGTTGATATGGTCTTGGATCATATTGGTGATATAGATGATAATGTTATTTGGCGTGTTAAAGGAATAATAATGCATTTGCCTTCAAGTGATAAAGAGTTTATTCAATACCATATAAAAAGAAGGAAAAATGCCAATGAAATTCTTGAAATGCTTGATTTACAGCATGCTAACATATTCCAAGCTCTGATGGAGAAAAAAGAAAAGAGTGTAAGGAGGAAAAAGGTTTAGGTTGTGGAGGAGTTTAGAAAAAGTTGTTTAGTTTTGGTTGAGAGATTTCTTTCAAAAGTTTACTTTGTTTTAAGATGTTGTCTATGTTAAAGTTGAATTTCTTTTTTGCTAGTTTTTTTGCGTACTCTAACATTAATTCTTTTGATGAGAATTTGATTGGTGCGTTATTTGTTGAATTCCTAGATGCTTCTCTTGTTATCCAAACACCTAATGGAGCTACGTATTCTGTTGCATCAATAAATCTTAATGCTAGAATTGATGCTTGTCTTTTCATTTGCTTTAGTTTTTCTAAAGCTGCTAATCTTACTGTATAATAACCACCAGCTGTTGTATGTGCATAGTATTTTCTTCCTTTGTATGATTCATAATCAGTTGCAAAGCTATTTCCTTCTTGGATAATCATTTCAAATAATTCATAACTCCATGCTTCTGGGAACATTAAGATTAAGTAGTGGTTTCCTAAGTGGTTTCCGAAGTAAGCTTGGAAGTCTTCAATATGATTGTAGTTATATATTTCTTTTGTTAGTTTTTTTCCTATTGTATCATCTACTGCAGTGATTCCCCATCTTGTTGGAACTAGAGTTCTTTGTAGTTTTTTGCCAAGAGTTCCTGCTGTTAGAAGTTTTGTTAAGTAATGGGTGTTAAAGCCTTTTTCTGACAATGTTTCAATTGCATTTACTGCTTTTAAGTCAATATCTGAAACAATTTTATCTACTTTTGTTGGAATTTTTGGATTTTCTGTTAATTGTGCTTTTTTTAGTTGTGTATTTGGACCATGTGGTGTTTCTGTTTGGTGTGTTGTTAGGTTGAATGATGGTTTTTTTGTTAGATTAATTTCTATGTCTGTTGGTTTGTTTGCCATTGCTATTTCTTGGCTTATTTCTAGCCATTTATTTTTTGAATGTTTTATTTGGGTTTTGAAACTTGAGTTGATTAGGTTTGTTCTTAAGTCAATGATTTTTGGGATTGAGTATTTTTCTTTTGCCCACAATGGAATGTTGTCGTTATTATTGTAATCTTCTGAACTTAAGATCCCTACATTTATGTTTGGATATCCAAATCTACCTACAAAAATGTTTGGTGCTTGACCAAAATAGTCTTGCTTTGCTTTTTCATTGAAAACCTTTTGAGAAGAAAGTTTTACAGTTATGGGATTTAGATATGGTCTTTCTCTGCCTTTGTCTTTTATCCAGTAGGGTATATGCATAAGGATTGGAGAGTTGTGGGATAATAAAAAGTTTGTTAAATATTAGGAACCTTTATTAACTATTCATTTCAAGAAAGATATATGGAATCATATGATGTAATAATAATTGGTGCTGGACCTGGTGGATTAAATTGTGCTAATTCTTTAGCCAAATCTAATAAAAAAGTATTATTGCTTGAACAAAAAAAGATTATAGGCCCAAAAGTCTGTGCAGGTGGATTAACAGGCCACGACCTAGAATATTTAAAGTTACCAGATAGTTTACTTGATTATAAATACAAGGAAATAATTTTTCATACTCCATTTAATAAAGATATAATTCAATTGGACAAATATTTTGTTTACACTATTGATAGAGAAAATTTTGGTCAATGGCAACTCAAAAAGTTAAGAAAAACAAATATCGAAGTCAGAACAGATTCAAAAGTCACTGAAATCAAAAATAATAGTATTGTAATAAATAATTCTGAAAAAGTTAAATTTAAATATCTTGTTGGTGCTGATGGTTCTTTATCCCTAGTTAGAAAATTTCTTGGATTAAAGATAAATGAATTAGATATAGCAATTCAATATATTATTCCAACAAAAAAATACAAGAAATTTGAATTATTTTTTGATTCTGAATTATTTCATTCTTGGTATGCATGGATATTCCCCCATAAAGATTATGTTTCAATAGGTTGTGGTAGTGACCCAAAATATTTGTCTTCACAAAAATTAAGAGCTAATTTTAACAAATGGTTGAAGAAAAATAAAATTGATGTTTCAAAAGGAGAATATCAAGCCCATCCAATTAATTTTGATTATCAAGGACACAAATTCAAGAATATTTTCCTTGTAGGTGATGCTGCGGGATTAGCATCAGGATTTACTGGAGAAGGAATGTATCCTGCGCTTATTTCTGGTGAAGAGATTGCTAAAATGATACTTAATAAAAAGTATATTTCCCATAAAATGGATGAACTTATTAAAACAAAACGTCTGCACAACAAAATACTACATTTTTTTGAAAGAACAGGACCTGTTAGAAAACTTGAATATGAATTATTAGGGGTTTTACTTAAAAGTAAATTGATTAATAAACACTTAGTAAAGACCTTACTCTAGTTTTATACAATAATTCGCATATTTATATGGAAATTTAGGGACAATAAAAAGTTATTGATGCTATCTTAACAAAATTTTTAAATAAACTTATCAGTTATGTATTCTAATGAAAACAAGTAAAACTAAAGAACAAGCTAAGATGATTATTGAGAAATCAATAGTTGCGTTTGGTTTGCCACAAAATATGAAAACTGACCCTAAAATAATGAAAAGTGTTATTAGGGAACTAAAATTAAATAATTTCAAGAGCAAGAATAAGCAAATGAATAAATTCTTTAAAGACGCTGTTTCTAAACCTCAAAAATTACAACCCCTGTTTGATAATATAAAAAGAGGCATATTATCAAAACACCCTGCAATTGTTGAATTTGCAGATTTAGCACTTAAAAAGAATTGGTTTAAGCCTTCAAAGCGCATCATTAGATCAATACATGTTATATACATCTTAGAGGCTTTAACAGCAACTATGTGCAATAATCATGATTTCTTTATTGAGGTTCAAGATCATTACAAAAATAACGAGAAGAAACTTGGTTTGAATACAATACATATATTTCGGACAGTGATACATGCCCTTGGAATTTCTCGTAATCTTTTTATAATCGCTAAAGCATATACAGTTGATCCTCTAATGATTTATTTTAGAATCCAATGTGGTTTAAGTAAATCACACTTAACTAAAAATGATTTAAAAAAATTATATAAGAATAATGACATAAACTATTTGGAATATAGATTATTATCACCAATACATAAGAAGGGTCTTGAACATATTAATGAATTAATTAGAATAAATATTTATGAAGCAGGAATCACAGAATATAGAAATAATTTAAAGATAAATGCAATTAGTGCATATGAATTATCAGAAGATATAAAGAATAATCCTCCAAGTACAATATTTAAGAGAGAAAATGTAATTCCAGAAAGGAATACTGATCCATTTTATGCATCTATTACTAAAAAAGAGAATTTATTTCCAATTATCAAATTTAATCAAAATTGGATTAGTTTATATATAACATGGAACATGGCTTTTGTATTAGGCAATTTGAAAAATGTAGATATAATTTTCCCTAAATTATTGATACCATCAATTATTAATGCTGAGGGTGATAATTTTATTGGTGCGAGAATTATATCGCTTTGGATGACAATAAATCATGACATTTTTAGACACTATGAGAAAACAGAATTTCTTGGACCAACTAATAAAACTGAAATGGCAATAGCTTGGTCAAAAATTAATAAAAAATACGCTTTTGATTTGGCCAAAAGAGAAACACAAGAAGACTCTAAAACACTTATGAAAAATTATAATCGATTCTTTTTACATCCAATCTGCAATCTACTCAAATTAGTAAAGAGATTTATTTATTAATATACCGTTAGAATGGGCAGTATTGTCAAAGTCATACAAAGATATATAAATGAGGTGGGATTTTTTAACTTAATGGCAATAACAGAAAAACAATTGGCTTTTATTCGAGATGAGTTAGATACTGCGAAAAGACCTTTGTTTTTGCATGATGATGATCCTGATGGGCTTATTTCATTTCTTCTTTTGTATAGATACTGTAGAGAAGGCAAGAGAGTAATGGTTAATAGTACTCCAGAAGTTAAAGAATCGTTTCTTCGATATGTTGATGAATATGGACCTGATAAAGTATTTGTATTAGATAAGCCAAAAATAAGTCAGGAATTTATTGATGGTTGCAATGTACCTATAATTATGATTGATCATCATGAACCTATTGAAAATGATGATGGAATTAAGTATTTTAATCCTAGATTGGAAGATGATAAAGATAATAGACCAACTAGTTATTGGTGTTATAAAATAGTAGAACAAGATTTATGGTTGGCAACAGTTGGTTGTGTTTCTGACTGGTTTTTGCCTGATTTTATTGATGAATTTAAGGAAAAATATCCTGATTTGCTTTCTATGGAAGTAGATACTGCTCAAGAAGCATTATTTAATTCAAGATTAGGTGAACTTTGCAGAGCTTTTTCTTTTATTATGAAAGGTAAGAGTAGTAAAATAAAAAAATACATTAATACGATGATGAAGATTAATGATCCTTATGAGATTCTCGAGGAGAAAACACCTGCAGGGAAATTATTGTTTAAGAGATTTAAAGAAGTTGATGATGAATATAAAGAATTGCTTTCTAAAGTTAAAGATGATGATGATAAATTGTTGTTTTTTAATTATAGTGAAAGAAATTATTCATTTACTTCTGATTTAAGCAATGAAATGTTGTATAAGTATCCAGATAAAGTAATTTTAATTTGTAGAGAAAAGTCTGGGAAAATGCATTGCAGTCTAAGGTCTACTAAAGTTGATTTACCCAAAATAGTTAATGAGTCATTAAGTGGTTTAGATGGCTATGGTGGTGGGCATTTGCATGCATGTGGTGTTTCTGTGAGAAAAGAGGATTTTGATATATTCTTAGATAGACTTAAGAAAAGTATTTAAAGGGATGTTTCTATTGGTAATTTGATGAAGAAAAATAAGATTCTAACAATCAATTGTGGTTCTGCAACATTAAAGTATTCATTATATGCTGGTGAGGAAGAGTTGCTTAGAGGAAATGTTGAAAGAATTGGTGAGAAAGTTAAGAATCATAAAGAAGCACTTAAGATTGCATTGTGTGTGATATTAGAGTCTGGTTTAATTAAAGATCTTAATGAGATTAAAGGTGTTGGTCATAGAGTTGTCCATGGTGGGAAAAGTAGTGTTTCTAAGGTTATTAATAAAAAAGTAATTGATGAGTTGAATAAATATGCTGTTTTAGCTCCATTACATAATCCAAAAAATATAATGGGAATTAAAGCTGCTCAGGATTTTTTACCTAAAGCAGGGCATGTTGCTGTTTATGATACTTCTTTTCATACAACTATTCCAGATATTGCAAAGACTTATGGTCTGCCTCTTGAGTTGAGTAAGAAGCATTTTATTCAGAAATATGGTTACCATGGAACATCTTATAGATATATTATGCGTGAGCTTGGTGTTTTGAAAAAAATTAATGTTGTTGAGTGGATAGATAAAGTAGTTATTTGTCATTTAGGTAATGGTTGTAGTATGGCTGCTGTGAAAAATGGTAAAAGTATTGATACAACAATGGCTTTTTCAACTTTATCTGGATTGATTATGGGGACTCGTTGTGGTGATTTAGATCCATATTTACCTTATTTTATTGCGAAGAATGAGAAAAAGAAAATAGAAGATGTTTATGATTTAATGTTTAAGAAATCTGGTTTACTTGGTCTAAGTGGATTAAGTAATGATATGAGAGACTTAACTAAATCTAAAAATAAACAAGCTAAGTTTGCAATTGATGTATTTTGTTATAATGTTCAAAAAACACTTGGTGGATATATTTCATTATTAGAAGGTTTAGATGCAGTTGTTTTTACAGCAGGAATTGGCCAGAATGTTTGGCAAGTTCGTGAGCAAATAATGAAGCATTTTGAATTCTCTGGAATTAAAGTTGATGCTAAACGAAATAAGAAGAATGAATTAGTTATTTCTACAGATGATTCTACTGTTCGAGTATTAGTTATTCCAACTAATGAAGAAATGATGATTGCATTAGATGCAAAGGAATTGTTGAAGTTGTAGATTAAGTGATTTGTGTAGAATTATTTCTAGTTTGTGTAAAATAAAAAGAAAGAAGAAAATAAAAAATAGGTTTTACAAAAGAAAACCACCGTACTTTAAGATCACAGGTAAGAAAACCAAACTAATTATAGACATCAATTTAATCAAAATATTGATGCTAGGGCCACTGGTGTCCTTCGCAGGATCTCCTACTGTGTCTCCTACAACAGCTGCTTTGTGTGGTTCGCTTCCTTTTCCACCATGGTTTCCCATTTCAATGAATTTCTTTGCATTATCCCATGCTCCACCTGAGTTTGCTAATGAGATTGCCAATAATACACCTGTAACTAATGCACCTGCTAGTAATCCTCCTAGTGCTTCTGCACCAAATAATAAACCCACTGCCACTGGTGCTGCAACTGCTAAGACTCCAGGTAATACCATTTCTTTTAATGCTGCTCCTGTTGCAATATCAACACATCTGCTGTAATCTGCTTTTGCTTTTCCTTGCATTAATCCTTTGATGTTTTTGAATTGGTATCTTACTTCTTCAATCATTGAGAAAGCTGCTCTTCCAACTGCCCTCATTGTCATTGAAGTGAATAAAAATGGTAACATACCTCCCACAAGTAAACCAATTATAACTAAAGGATTCATGATGTCAATTTTTGCAAGTGCTGCTTTTTGTGTAAAAGTTGAGAAAAGTGCTAATGCTGTTAATGCTGCAGAACCAATTGCAAATCCTTTTCCAATTGCTGCTGTTGTGTTTCCTGCTGCATCTAATGCATCTGTCTTTTTCCTTACTTCTGGTTTTAGTTGTGCCATTTCTGCGATTCCGCCAGCATTGTCTGCTACTGGACCATATGCATCAATTGCTAAACTAATTCCCAATGTTGAAAGCATACCTACTGCTGCAATTGCAATTCCGTAAAGGCCTGCAAATTGATAAGCAACAAAAATTCCTGCACTTATTACTAAAACTGGTAAAGCAGTACTCATGTAACCGAGAGCTAAGCCTTGAATTATGTTTGTTGCAGCTCCGGTTTTAGATGCTTCTGCAATTTCTTTAACAGGTTTACAATCATATGATGTGTAGTACTCTGTTATTAACCCTATTAAGATTCCTGCTACTAATCCTGCAATGACTGCTAAGAAAACTCCAAAGAAGTCTGCTGCCGGAAGTAAATTTTTAGTTAGGAAATATGTTGCTACAATTACTAGTCCAGATGAGATAAACAGGCCTTTTTTTAATGCCCAATGAATTCCTTCATCTGTTTTTGTTTTGACAAAGAATGTTCCAATAATAGATGCAAACATACCTACACCGGCAATTGCTAGTGGAAGCACTAAACCAGGTAATTGGAATACTAAGAATCCTAAAGCCATTGCTGCGATGATGCTTCCTACATAACTTTCGTATAAGTCAGCACCCATACCAGCTACATCTCCAACATTGTCTCCAACATTGTCTGCAATAACTGCTGGGTTTCTTGGATCATCTTCTGGAATTCCTGCTTCAACTTTTCCAACTAAATCAGCTCCAACATCTGCTGCTTTTGTGTAGATGCCGCCTCCAACTCTTGCGAATAAAGCTATTGAGGATGCTCCTAAACCAAATCCAAAGATTAGATTTAAGGCAATTTCTGTTCCAGCCATTAAATTGAATACTGTGAATAAGGTGAATACACCTAATGAACCTAATCCAACAACTGTTAAACCCATAACTGCTCCTGAAGAGAATGCAAGTGTTAATGCACTTCCTAGAGATTTTTGGGCTGCATTTGTAGTTCTGACATTAGCTGCTGTAGCAATTTTCATACCAATAAAACCAGCTAGTGCTGATAAAACAGCTCCACAAACAAATGCAATTGCTGTGAATAAGCCTTCGTTGATTGCAGTTGATTTATCATCTAAGAAGAATGTTAAGATGAGAAATAAAACAACTACAAAGACCATTAATGCTTTGTACTCTCTTTTTAAGAATGCCATTGCTCCTTCTGCAATAGCCTCTGAAATTTCCACCATTTTGGGTGTTCCTCTAGACTGCTTTAGAACTTTCATTGCTAAATATAGTGCAAATAATAAAGCCAGAATAGCGAACACAGGTGCTAATAATATATAATCCATTTTGATTACCCTCCATAAGTATTAATTAGGTTCTAAGAATTAATGAGTGATTTATATAGGTTTTGGATTGATGTCTAAAAATTTAAATACTAAATATACTCAACTATCTAATGTTATTATAATATAATGGTAACGTGGAGGGGATGCTGAAGATGAACGATTTAACTGCAAATGCTTTGAGAGCTGTGAATAAATTTCTTTTAGGATTAATGACTAGTAATAGACCAGGAAAATATATTTTCAGAAGGCTTGGAGAGCCATATATGGCTGGCCATAATTTAAATGAAGGAATGAATTCTATTGGAAAATATAGTCAAAAAAGAAGACATTCTACATTTGATATTTTAGGAGAGGCTGCAAAAACAGTTGCTGAATCTGATAGATATGTAGAAACATATATTGAAGTTATCGATAGATTGGCATACACTTATGGTAGAGAAGATGTTTCTTCTGTTTCTGTAAAACCGACTGCAATTTGTGCAGTGAATGAAGCTGGAGATAAAACTCTTGATGAAACACCATTAGAAGAAAGGCTTGAAAGAATTGTAAAACATGCACATGAAAAAGGCATTAATGTTACATTAGATATGGAAGACCATCCATGGACAGATGAATCATTAGATGTTGCACAAAGCCTTTGGAGAAAAGGTTATGATAATTTAGGTATTGTATTACAATCTAGATTAAATAGAAATGGAAGAGACATTCGTGATGTTTTAAAAGACGCATCATATGATATTCCAAAAGAAAAAATTAGAGTTAGAGCATGTATTGGAATTTACACTGAACCAGAAGACATAGCAACAAATAGCAAAAGTGAAGCTAAACTAAGATTAATTGAAGACATACAAAATCTGTATAAGGCAGGAGTTTATGTTGAGGTTGCGACACATGACCATAAAGTGATTAGAGAAGTTGTTGAAATGATTGAACAAGATGGTGCTGATAAAAGTATGTTTGAATTCCAATTTCTTAAAGGTGTTCAGAATGGTTATAATATAGAAAAAGAATTAATGGACAAAGGTTTTAAAGTTCGTTATTATATGCCAACTGAGATTGGACGAGATGATGGAATGCCTTACATGGAAAGAAGACTGATTGCTAATCCTGGTATGATGATTTCTGCAGCAAAGAACATGGCACAAGCTGTACTAAATTATGTAACGCCTAATAAGAATTAATTTCTTTTCTTTTTTTACATTATTAAGATTGCGATTAGTGCTACTGCTAGCATTGCTCCGAAGACTTTCATTATTATCATTCCGAATTCTTTTGCACCAAAGAGGTAAGCTATTCCACCTTTGACGACGGTGTTTGAGCAGACTGCTATTGTTATGGCTGAGACAGCTACAACAGATGTTACATCTCCTGTATTAGCTAATGAAGCCATTGTGATTGTTATTGCATCTACATCTGCCAAACCAGATAATAATGAAGCTATGTAAATTCCAGTATCTCCAAAGAGAATTTGGAATAGTTTTGCAATGTATAAAACAAAACCAAAGAATAAACCAAATTTCAATGCTGGGCCTAAAGCAAAAGGTGAATTAAATTCAAAGTGTTTTGTATTTTTAGATGGTTTTTTCTTTTGTAAATATAGATATAAACAATAACCTAAGCCTACAACAGCCATTAATCCAATTGGAACTATTAGATATTTTAATAGAGATTTGTTTAAGACTAAAACTTCAAATAATACTCTAAAATACATTGTACAAGAAGCAATGATTGTTCCAAAGACAAATACATTTACTAGTTTTTTAGCTCTTTTTGATTCAATAGATAGTGAAGATGTAACTGCTGTGCTGGAAATTAAACCACCCATAAATCCTGTTAAGCCTAAACCGGCTTTTGCACCAACTGTTTTGATTAAAATATAACCTACAAATGATATGCCTGCAATAAAAACAACCATTAACCAAATTTTGAATGGATTTAATACATCAATTTGTGCTAAGATTAATGCTAGTGTTGGAATGCTTTCAATTATTTCATGTAAAATAGGAATATCTAATAATGTATATCCTTTGTTTGGTAACAATGGAAGAACTACTAATGATATTAATCCAAATTTTAATGTTGAATATAATTCAACAGCTTCTATTTTTCTAGCAAATTTGTGCATTTGTGGTTTGTATGCTAATAATGCAGCTACAATAATTGCAATAATAACTGATAAGATAATAAATCCTTTTAATACAAGTATTCCTAAAAAGAATGTAATCAATGCAGACATTTCTGTTGTTGCACCAATTCTTTTTTCTTCTAAAGAAACAACCAAATAACAAGCAACAAGTAAAACCATGAAAGCAACTAAAGTAGCTATTAATAATGCATTGGAGTTTAATTCTTCTGATAAATAACCAACTAAGGCGCCTAGTAATGCTATAAGGATGAATGTTCTAAAGCCTGCGAAGTCTTTAACTTTCTCTCTTTGGTGTTGGAATTCTCTTTCCAAGCCTATGGCTGCACCTAGAAGTAAAGCTATTAAGAATCTTTCAATTAATACGTAATCTAGCACATTTTCACCCCTTTTTAAAATAATTTAGATGTTTTTGTTTATAAAATTATTGATAATATTTAAAAATAGGACTGTATTCTTTGAAAATGGGCTTGATAGAAACATTTAATAGGTGGGAAAATGGCAAATATCAAGTCTAATGATCTTGTTAGAAGAACTAAATCTTTATTTTTAAGTTTGAATGATTGGAAAAGCGCTAGAGAAAAAGGTAGTAGAATACAAGATAACTTTCACAATGAATATGGTGATAAAGTTGATGAAATTAAATATCCAAGATTAAAAGCAAAGGTTGAAAGGGCTTTAAGTAGAATTGAAGAAAGGCAAAGATTGGATGAAGAAGTTCCTGTGGGATTTATTGGTTCTATTAATGATCTTGAATATGGTGTTGATTCATATGCAAATAGAGATATATTTTGGGATTTAATTGATAGACGTTATCGGATGAAGGTTTCTAGAGCAAAAGAAAGTGAAGATTCTATTGGTGCTCAAGGTGATTTATCTTTTGCAGTTTTACATTCTGAAAGAGCAGATGGTGGTTATCTTTATTTTTCTGCAACAATGAGTTATGATGAAGATAGAAAAGAAACTCTAGTTGTTAGACAAGGTGTTTTAGATAATCCAAAGGAGTACAAAAGAGAAGGATTAGAATATGATAAAGAAGCTACAGTTAAAATTGGGGAAGAATTAAGAGATGATGATTTGGAACTGTTAAATGAATTCATAGTTGCAGCAGGAGCAATGATTCCTAGAATAGATAGGCAAGCAGCTAAACTTGATACTTGGAGTTATAATAAAATAAGTGCTGAAATAGATACTGCTCTTGAACATCCTCCGGAAAATGAAATGGATAGGTTGTTTGATGCGTATAGAGACCATATGGATTAATTTCAAAACACTTTTGAACCCAATAATGCTTCAATGTCTGGAGTTAGTAGTGCTGTTCCTTTTTTATCTGTAGGAACTCCTAAAACTAATACTTCAGATAGTGCATTTGCTATTTGTTTTGGTGGAAAATTGACTATGCAAATGACTTGTTTTCCAATTAATTCTTCTTTAGGATAATTTGTTGCTTGCACACATGACTTTTTTATGCCAATTGTTTCTCCGAAGTCAATTTTTAGTTTGTAAGAAGGATTTCTCGCTTCTGGAAAATCCTCAACATCTGTTATTTTTCCAACTCTAATTTCAATTTTTTCAAAGTCGCTAAAGTTTATCATTTTTATCACCTTTGTTCTAAACTTTTGATAATCATCAAAACACATCTTGTCACCTTTGTTTTAAATTTTGTAACACTTGATCGTATAACCTCTCTGGAATTGTGATTCCATCTTTTGGTGGACATTGACAGTTGAATTTTCCTGCCATATCTCTTCTGGTTTTACTTTGTTCCCAAATTTCTGCAATATTTTGGTTTTTTACATTTCCTTGAACCGCTGTAAGACCTGTACAACCGACAACATTTCCTTTTGCAGTCAGATATAAACCAGAACCTAGTTGGTTACAAGGATGTGCACCAGGTAAAACAGAAATACCTTCTTCTCTTATTTGTTCTAAAGTTTGAAATCCTTGTTCAATATTCCATGAATAAATTTCAGTCCATAAATCAATCTTTTCCTGGTCTGTCATATCATATTCTTGTAAATAAGCTGTATCAACTTGTTCTCCTGCTGTCATTAATACAGCATTTATTGGATAAATGTTTCTTTGCCTTGCAAAAACATACAAATCAAATACTTCTCTATAATTTTCTCTAGTAAAAGGAGCATTACATAATGCTAATCTTGTTGGAGTTGAATCAGTAAATCCAGCTTTTACTAAATTTTCTAAAGCTTTGTTTCTAACTAGTGTATGTCCTTGTTTGCCAACCATGGCATCTTGTACTTCTGTATAAAAAGATTGAAAACCCAACATAACACTTGTTTTTAATTCATATAAGGCTTCACAAAATTCTCTAGCTGTTGTAATTCCATATTTTTTATTGAATCTTTCAGCTGCTTCATCATCTCCAAGAACTTGTCCTTTTGTAAAGATTGCAACACCAACATCTCTTTCAGTCATGTCTTTGATAAACTGTAGAAACCTTGTATTTTCAGTTGGTTCTCCGACTCCGCAAATTTTAATGCTTTCTAATCCTAATGGAATTGCATCATCAATAACTGCAATTAATTCATCATATGTTAAATCTCCTTCTTCAATACGATCAACAACATTATCTCTTCTAAAACAACCTGAACAAGCTAATGAGCAATACCTACCAAAATCAATATCAAGCATTAAAAGCTTTCCTGTACTTTCTTGAACATCTCTTTTAGAGATAAATCCCCAATATGGAAATGTATTTTGATAATCATCTGGAAAGTTTTCAATTTTTCTTGGAATATTTGGAATTATTTTTGTCAATTTGACACCCCAAATATAAGATATAGTTAGTCAGTAGATAAAACTATGCTTAGAATTTTTTACTATTTGACCAAAAGACTTATAAATTAAATAGCTTTAGTAAGATTTATGGCATATAAATTAGATAAAAAAGATAGATCAATCTTATACCAACTAGATTTGGATAGTAGACAGAGTTTTAATCAAATTGCTAAAAAAGTTAAATTGAGTAGGGAAGTTGTACAGTATAGAATCAAACAGTTAGAGAAAAAAGGAATAATTAGAGGATATCAAACTTTAATTGATATTTCGAAGTTAGGTTATATTAATTGTAGGTTTTTTATTAAATTTCAGAAAGACACACCAGAAGAAGAAAAACAAATTATTGAATATTATAAAAAACATCCAAGATCATGGTGGGTTGATAGTCCTGATAGTTTTAGGGATCTTGGTTTAGCTTTTTGGGTTAAAAATATTTATGAGTTTTTTGAGATTAAAGAAGATTTAATTAAAAGATTTGGTAAATATGTACATGATTTGGATGTTTCTATCTATTCCAAATTTTATATCTACAAAAGAACTTATCTTTCAGATAAGAAAAAAGGAGATGAACCAATTAAAGTAATGTTTTTTCCAGAAAAAGCAGAGTTTGATGATAAAGATTTAGAGATTTTAAGATTAATTGCTCCAAATGCAAGAATAAGTGCAGTAGATATTTCTAAAAAAACAGGAATAAGTGTTTCAAATGTTAATTATAGAATTAAAAAGATGAAAAGCAATGGAATTATTAAAGAATTTAGAGTAATAATTGATTTACAAAAAATAGGTTATTACTGGTATAAGATTGAAATGCAATTAGAAGACCTGAAAATTAAGAAAAGCATGTTAGAGTATTTTCATCAACATCCAAATATTATTTATGCTTATGAAACTATAAGTGATAATGATATTGAGGTTGAGATGGAAGTAAGAGATTATAAAGAATTTAGAGAAGTTCTAGATAACATTAGAGAAACTTTTGGAAAGAATATAAAGAAATATCATCATTTTATTTGGAATAAAGAACATAAGTTTTTGTTTATGCCTTGATTTTCCTAACAATCCCGTTATCTGCATCTAATTCAATATAATCTCCGTTTTTTAGTATTTCTGTGGCTGTTTTTGTGCCGATGATACAGGGTATGTTTAATTCTCTTGAAATTACTGCTGCATGGCATGTAACACCACCTTCATCTGTAATGATTCCTGCTGCTTTTTCCATTGCAATAATCATATCAGGTCTTGTCATTGATGTAACTAAGATTTCTCCTTTGTTTACAGAAGCTAAATCATGAGTTTTTCTGATTATCTTTACAATTCCTTTAATTTTACCTTGGGATGCACACATGCCTTTGATTTCTTTGTCTTCAATTTCTTTGTTGAAGACTTTGTTAAATATTTCTAAGGCTAAATCTCCTTCGAAGATACCTAAAGAATCTAGTGTTTCGATGCTTACTGATGCTTTTTTTCTTTTGTTTAAGATTTCTTTGTTGAAATTCTTATTTAAGAAAATTTCTTCTAGTTCTGGAAAGATTGTATAATCCATATATTTTTCTTCTAGGTTTAATCTATTTGCCATTTCTTTTAAAAACAATTTTTGATAGTAATTAGAGATTAAAACGCACTTTTTCCTGTCGTCTTGCATAATTGCAAAGACTTCAGTAGCTTTTATGATATTTTGCATTTCTTGAGAAAGGTTTAGTTCACTAATTAAAGCTTGTTTCTTTGTTTTTATGTTTTCGAATTCTTCATCAATATTTTTCAATTCTAAATCTGGATCTATTTTTAGTTTCATTTCATTATTTATTTTTTCTTTGAAATAATTAGAATCTAGAACTTTAACTTTTGCATAATTGTTTTCAACCCAATGGAACTTTTTAGCATGTTTTTCAAGCATTTCATTTACTTCTGGTTTATTTTCTTTTATTGCTTTCATGATTTGTAATCTACCTTTGAAGTCTTGATTAATAAAAGAGCTGTCGACTGGGCTCAATAATAAAGAATAAACTGTGTTGAAGTCGTGGTTTGTGTTTTCTAAGACTTTTTCTAACATTGGTCTGAAGAATGAATCTACTTGCATTGAAAATGATTCAATTAATCCCATTGCTAGTGCATATTCTTGAACATAAGCATCATAGTGTTCTTTGTAGAGGTTGTATAATTCTTTGTCAGAAAGTTCTTGTAGATTGGTGTTATCTATTTTTTTACAAGTTTGTTCAAATGTTTTTACATATTCTCTCCATTGTTTTTCATGGTTTTCTAAGAAATCTGGATCAGAATTTAATTTTTCAACTAATTGTTTTCTTAATCTAGTCATGTCTTCAACATTATAAAACCAATGTAGGTAATCTTCAATTATAAAATAGACAAATACTTTGAAAGAATCTCCCCAATAATTGTTTAATGGTCTGATTAAGTTTGTAGCAGCTGGAAACATTGTGTGAAATACTGAATGTAAACCTTTTCTAACCCAAGTGTGTCTTTTTAGGTCGTATTTCTTGATAATTTCGTCTGCTGTTTCCATTATTTATCACTTACTTTCCTTACTGTACCATTACCTGCATCGACTTCAACTAAATCATTGTCTTTTAGGAAAGTTGTTGCGTTTTGTACACCAACAATACAAGGGATTTTAAGTTCTCTAGAGATTATAGAAGCATGGCAGGTAATACCTCCTTCTTCTGTGATTATTGCAGATGCTTTTTCCATTAATGGAACAAATTCTGGTCTTGTCATTAATGCAACAATAATATCTCCTTTGTTGAAATTGGGAAAGTCTTTTTCTCCATATAATACTTTTACTTTAGCAGTAACTTTACCTCTGCAAGCAGTTGTTCCTTTTAATTTTCCAGAAGGATCTGCTAATGATTCAAAGGCTTCAATATAAGGCAATGCTTCTTTATTGCCAGGAACTTGGAATTTATTATCTTGCCAGACTGTGCACCAACATTTTTGTCTTTGTTTAAGTTTATCTATGTATTCTTGTTTATTTTCAAATACTTCATTAAACTCAGCAAGAGAACAATATAATAAAAGATTGCTAGGTTGTTTTATTCTATTAGCAATTTCTTCAAAGATTCTAGCTATGAAATAATTGAGTTTTAAGGATTGTTCTTTTCTTATTTCTCTCCAATGGCTTAATTTGTTGAAGAAATCTATAATATTTAGAATTTCTTTGCTTGGTTTGTACTTGGCCAGAGTATTTTGCTTTTTTTGTTTCAGTTTTTCATAATAATCTAGATCTACTTCTATTTTTTTGTCTAATTCATCAAGAACTTTTTTCTTAGTTAATAATTTTGATTCAAAAAAGTTTGTTTTTATCCATTTGAACTCTTCTAAGTGTTGATTTATGAGTTCATCTTTTTCTTTTTGGTTAGATTCTTGTATCTTAATTAAGTCAAGTTGTCGTCGCTGAACTACAGAAGGTTCATCAAATACACATACTTCATTAAAATCTTCTAAAGAAAAGCCAGATGTTTCATATTTATCAAGCAAATTTTGCATTACTTCCTCTGTTAATGGATCATATAGTTCTACATTAAAGCCAATTTCCCATAATTTCACTGTTTTGATGTATAAATCTTTTAAGAATACCTTTAGGTCTTCATTATTTAGTTTTTTTATGTTTTCAAGATCTTTGTATAGAACTTCTAAGTCATCAACAACATTTTGCCAGTCTTTGATTATAGAATCTACATGGTTTTTATCTTTTAATTGGTTTTCTATTAAATTATTAGCAAAGGTCCTTAGAATATCTAATCTTGTGTAGAAGTAACTATGAGATTTTTTACTAAAAGCTAAGCAACTGTCTTTGCCAAGCATTGTATAAACCCCATCAAATGCATAAACTATCAATAATGGAACTGTTTCTGCTCCAAGTCTGTACCATTCATGTTTTTTTATGTCTTTTATGTTCATTTTATCTTTTTTATAATGCCTTTATCAGCATCTACTTCGACTTCATCGTTATCTTTGAATACTTTTGTTGCTATTTTTGTGCCGACTACACAAGGTGTTCCAAGTTCTCTAGAAACAATAGCTGCATGGCAGGTCATTCCGCCTTCGTCTGTTACAATTGCAGATGCTCTTGACATTGCTGGGACATAATCTGGATGTGTAGTTATTGCAATCATTATATCGTCTTGTTTTACTTTGTGTAGGTCTTCTAATTTCTCAACTATTTTTACTGTTCCTGTTTTTTGACCAGGTGAACCACAAATTCCTTTTACTTCATCAGAATGTTCGTGTTTTTCTGGCAAACCTAGCTCATCCATGAGTTTTTGTGCTTCTTCTCCTACTAAACATTCCATTTTATCTTCATATTGAATTATTAAATAACCGTCTTGCCTTTGTTTCAAAATTTCAGTGTTTATTTTTGTTTCATTATCAATTAGTTTGAATACCTCATCCAAGGTCATGTAAATTAGATCATCAAAATCTATGTTAAATTCTTCTGAAATTCTAGTGTAGAGTTTTCTAGAATAAAGTACTGCTT
This sequence comes from uncultured Methanosarcinales archaeon, assembly GCA_964556185.1. GTDB lineage: Archaea > Nanobdellota > Nanobdellia > Woesearchaeales > DSVV01 > CAZKVI01. The sequence goes on along the minus strand of CAZKVI010000011.1, from coordinate 7,110 downwards.
CTCGACGGTAATCATCTCTTACATCTTTGATATATGATAATCTATTTTGGATAAATAGCCATTTTTCCTCTTCTTCTGTTAAACCAAGGTCTTTGGATACTTGTTCTAGGGAAATTGTTTCAATTTCATTAGTGGCCTTAAGACCTTCAACAAATTTCTTCATATCTTCTTTGTTCCAAGGTTTGAATTGTAGGTCCATGCAAGAAAGCCATGAATATTTTTCTGTTAATTCATTTAATTTGTCATCTTGTAACCAGAGTTCTTTGTTTTCTAAGATTTTTTCTCTTAATTTAGCTAGTTCTGTTTTTTCTGGTGGTGTAAAGATTGAATTAATGTATTTGAGTTTGTCTAAATCTAATGATTCACACTTTTCTTCTATTAATTTCCTGGCTTTTTCAGAGATTCTCTCGTTCATTATAAAAGAAAACCACAAATAAGAATTGTATTCTATCCATATTTGGACATAATTAAAGTAGTTTTTCTTTAGATTGTCTTTATTTAATTCTAAATTAGAAATATCTTTTGCAACTTGGACATATTTTTGACCATATAAATGCAATATTCTTTCAAATTTCTCAAAAGTTTCTTTTGATTTTGCAAACTTGCTTAAGATGTCTTGAATAAAGGCTTCTAATTCATCTTCTTTTATTGTAAAGCACTCATTATGTTGATGAGGGTAATAAATTCCAATTGTAAATGCTTTTCCAAGTATTCGTTTTAGATCAAAAACTACTGTATTTAGAAAAGCATCTGCATATTGAGTTGTATAATGTCTTTTAAATGGTGTTACAAATTTCATTTTCTTTCAACTAATCTTATTGATGCATGGTTTGCATTTACTTCTACTAAATCGCCATCTTGAAAGGTTTTTGTTGCTTTTTGTGTACCGACGACACATGGGATTTTTAATTCTCTAGATACAATAGCTGCATGGCAGGTAATTCCACCTTCGTCTGTTACAATAGCTCCTGCTTTTTTCATTCCAATAACATAATCTGGAGAAGTCATTGGAGCAATTAAGATATCTCCTTCTTCTATCTTAGTTATGTGCATTGGACTCATTACTACTTTAACTCTACCTTTGCATTTTCCGACAGATGCACATGTTCCATGTATTTTAGTACCTGGTTCTTCTTCTGGATTATCATCGATTTTTTCTTTTATGAATTGTCTTACTTTTTTGTGATCTAAGTAAGAAGTATTTCCATCTTTATCCCAAATACAGACACTTAGTTTAAATCTTTGTTTTAATTCAGTTTCTGGAATTATGTTGTTGTTTAGTAAAGCATCTTCAATTTCTTTATTATTCATGAATCTCATTAAAACACTATTTGTATTGCATCTAAAAGCAATTGCTTCTAATAATGGAATTATCAAATAATGCGATTTTGTGAATAATTCTTTTTTATGATCCATCATGTAAGTAGCTAATTTTACATAGTCAAATAGTTCTTGTAGTGGTTTTTCTATTTTGTATTTTACTATTAGGTCTTTTTGTTTGTTTTCTAGGTCTTTGTATTCTTCTAATTTGTTTTTTAACTCTTTTTTGCAATCTTTTTTTAGAATATTCTTTAGTGTAGTTATGAAGTGTTTCAAATCCCATGTTTGGACACCATAATCATAAGGTATCCAGCAATATTTTTCTTGGTGTGCTTGTAATTCTTTCATAATTTCTTTATTTTCTTCAAAATTATCTTCAATTTCTTTTTCTTGTATTTTGATTGCAATTTCTAATAGTTCTTCTTCCTCTTTTCTAATAAATGACTTTTGAGAAGGTGTTGATAATACACTAATTATTTCGTTTGCAATGCTTTTTTCATTTTTAAGTTGCTTTTTGATATGTTGAAGTACAATATCTTTTGTAACTAAAGGTAAAGGTTCACCATATACAGTTGCAATTTCATATGAATCAATGTAGTTTTTGTAGAGGTTCCAGAGTTCTTTGTTATCTATGTCTTTAAGATTCAGTTTGTGAATTTTTTCTGATATTTGCATTAGTTTTTTGATTTCTATTTTGAATTTTTTATAAGATTCATTTAAGTAAGATGGTTTTTTAATGACTTTTTCAGATACAGAAGTGTATAAATCATCAATTACTTCTTTTTTACCATACCAAGTTAAAACCCCTTTTGTATATGTTACAAAATAATCTTCAAATGACTTCCCAAACCAGACTGGCTTAGCAGTAGATGAATAGACTTTTCCAATTATTTCGATGTATGGTGATAAGTAGCAGTGTGTTTTACGTTGTAAATATACCCAAGTTGTCATTTTAGAGCCTCCATATGTATTTAGAAAGAGTATAATAGGGCCTAGTTTTTATAGCTTTCTAACTATTCCGTTATTAGCGTCTACTTCTGCTATATCTCCGTTTTTAAACACTTTTGTGGCTATTTTAGTGCCTAGGATGCATGGAATACCTAATTCTCTTGATACAATGGCTGCATGGCTTGTAATTCCACCTTCATCTGTGATTATTGCAGCTGCTTTTTTCATTGCTACAACCATTTCTGGCCTTGTCATTGAAGATACTATGATTTCGCCTTTTTGCATATGTTCCATGTCTTTTATTTTATGAATAAGTCTTATTTTTCCAGTTGCTAATCCTTTTGAAGCTACTGTACCTTTTAATTCTTCAATACCTTCTGGTTTTACTTCAAAGATTTCTTTGTAAATATCATCAACAACTTTTCCATCAAATACTTTCCAACCTTCTTTATTAAAAATACATAATGAATGTCTTTTTCTTGATTGTAATTTTTTTCTATCAAACTTTTTTTCTAATAGCATTTCTCTTAATTCTGGATAAACAGTATATTCCATTTCTTCAACAGGTAGTTTTAGTCTTTTTCCTACTTCTTCGAGAAATAGTCTCTGGTAATGGTTGCAAATTGTAACTCTTTTTTTTCTTTGGTCTTGCATATATGCAAATAATTCTGAGATTTTTATTAAATTTAGAAATTCTTTGTCTAGTTTTAATTCTTGGATGATTTCTTTTTTCTTTTGTATTGTTTCTTTTATTTGATTACTGGTTTTTCTGAGTTCTTCATCAACATTTTTTATTTTATTATCTAATTTTTTCAGTCTTTCATAGAAAAACTGAGTATCTCGCTTTGTTTGAATAGCATAATTATTAGAAATCCAGAAATATTTCTTTTGGTGTTCTTCCAATAGAGGTTCTATGTCTTCTCCTTTTCTTTTTGCAACTAAAATTTTGAGTAAATCTTCTTCTTCGTCTTTAACAAAAGATTTATCTACAGGACTAACTATGATTGGATAATATGAATGGAACTTTTCTTGGAGATTTCTTTTTTCAAGAAATTGTAGAAATAATGGTTCCATGAATTGATCAGCATATAAAGAGAATGCATCTTGTGGGGCCATACAAATACCATACCAATCACAATAAAGTTCATATAATCTATCATAATGGCTTATTAAATCTTGATCAATTAATTCTGTAAAGTTTATTTTTCCTAGTTTTGTCATATATAGATCTAATTTTTCTTGTAATTTAAGCCATCTTGATTTTAGATCATCTAAATATTTTGGATTTGAGTTAACTTCTTCAACAAATTGTTTTCTAATTCTATTCATACTATTATCATGCCAAAACCAATTAACACAATCTTCTGTAGTAAAGAATAAAGTCATATCAAATTTATAATTGTAATGTTTTTGTGTGCCTTCAAAAGCAGGATGAGCAACCCCAAAGAAAGTGTGTAATAAAGCATGGAAACTCTTGTGTGTCCATGTGGATTTATCTAATTTGTATTTAGAAATTATTTCTTTTGAATTCATTGTAATTTACTCTAATGTTTGTTCTGGTTCATCAAAGAATTCATCTTGTTGTTTTTCTTCAATGAGTTGTTTGAGTTTTTTAGCTTGTTCTTCAACTTTAATAAGATAAGAAAGATCTGCAAAACTATCTTCAGCGCATTCTTGACAGTAGAAATCATTAGTATCTTTAATCATTAATATAGCAGGATCCCCACAAATAATGCACTTTTTAGCCATAGAATATATGATTATGTATATGAATTTAAAAAGATTTTGGTGATTTTGAGGTAAAAAAGAAGTTATTTCTTGATTCTTTTTAATCTGAAAACGTTTTCTCTTTCCATTTCTTCCAATCTTAGAACTATGTAACTTTTCTGATCATTTAATCTTGGAATAACTGCAAACTCAAGAGCGTTTACTCTTCTTTTTGTTTTTTCGATTTCATCAAGAAGTTTTTTCATTGCTGTTTCAACTTCAGCAGCTTCAATAACTTTTCTAACAACATTTTCAAAAGCAGTAGATGCTTCATCTATCATTGCAGAACTATCATTTAAACCAAAGCCTCTGTCTGCTGTTTTTTCCATTTTTGCTTCGATCTTTGGAACAACAACACCCATGATATTCTTTTGGATTAAGTGAATTTCTGGTTTCACGCGAACGCCCATTGCAATGCTTTTGATTTGGATATCTCCTTCAACAGTTCTTGCAATGTTAACAGCTTTCAATGCTTTTGCATATTCTTCTGTTAATTCTTTACGTAATGTTTTTGCTCTTTTTAAGACTTCGAAAAACTCTAGGATTAAACCATCTCGCTTTTTCTTAAGTAAGTTATACCCAGATTTAGCTAATTTAATCCTGTTTTTGAGTTTCATTAACTCGCTTCTTGTTGGAACAATGTTGTCTGCCATTTTTTATTACTATTTACTCTGTTTTTTCTTCAGTTTCTTTGTTTTCTTCTTCTGCTTTCTTCTCAGCCACAGAAGTCTTATCGACTTCTTGCTTTCCTTCGGAAAGTTTTGCTGCTGCTTTGGATTCTTTAGATTCAACATAATATTTGTCTCTAAAGTCTCTTTTGATCTTGATTAATTCGCTTTTTGGAATAGAACCAAATAAATTCCAACCAATTCCTAAAGTGTCTTGGATTGTTCTGTCTTCTCTTTTGTCTTGTCTTACAAATTTTTCTTCAAAAGCGTCTGCGAACTTTAACAATCTAAGATCTCTAGCTGATAATGCTTCTTCTCCGACAATTGCTACAAGACCTCTTAAGTCTCTACCTTCTGCGTAATTAGCATAAAGCTGATCAGAAACGTTTTTGTGATCTTCTCTTGTTTTTGTTGGACCAATACCTGCGTTCATTAATCTAGATAATGAAGGTAAGACATCAATTGGTGGATAAATACCTTTTCTGTGTAATTCTCTAGACAATACAATTTGTCCTTCTGTAATATAACCACTTAAGTCAGGAATTGGGTGTGTAATATCATCTCCTGGCATAGTAAGAATTGGGATTTGTGTAACAGATCCTTTTTTACCTTTTACCATTCCTGCACGTTCATATAATGATGCAATATCAGTATACATGTACCCTGGGTATCCTCTTCTACCTGGAACTTCTTCTCTAGCAGCACCGATTTCTCTTAAACTTTCACAATAGTTTGTTAAGTCTGTTAAGATAACTAATACATGCATGTCCTTTTCGAATGCTAAATATTCTGCTGCTGTTAAAGCCATTCTTGGTGTGACTAATCTTTCAACTGCTGGGTCGTCTGCTAAGTTTAAGAAAACTACAGATCTATCAAGAGCTCCTGTTTCTTCGAAATCTTTCATAAAGTATTGAGCTTCTTCATTTGTGATTCCCATTGCTGCGAAGATTACAACGAATTTTTCTTTTTGACCAACAACTTTTGCTTGTCTTGCAATTTGCAAAGCAATTTCATTGTGTGGAAGACCTGAACCAGAGAAAACTGGTAATTTCTGGCCACGAACTAAAGTATTTGTTGCGTCAATTGTAGAAATTCCTGTCTGGATAAAGTCTGCTGGGCTTGTTCTACTAAATGGATTAATAGCTGCACCAATGATGTCCATTCTTTTTTCTGGAATAACATCTGGGCCACCATCAATTGGTTTACCTGATCCACTTAAGATTCTTCCAAGCATATCTCTACTAACATTTAGTTTTAGTGTTTCTCCTAGGAATTTAACTCTTGTATCTTTATCAATTCCAGATGTTCCTTCAAACACTTGAACAACGACCATGTCGTCAGAAGTATCAAGTACTTGACCATTTTTTGTTGTGCCATCTGGTAATGCGATTTTAACCATATCACTGTATCCAATTGGTTCTGTTTTCTCAACAAAAACAAGTGGTCCAGCAACCCTAGTGATTGTTTTGTATTCTTTCATTTTTTGATCACCTTTATTATGCTTTTAATTTTGCAAGTTCTGATGCCATTTCTTTTTGGACATTTGTTAAGATTTTTTCATAATCTTTTTCGAACTTTGCATCTGAGATTTTGTCTTTTGAAGTAATGCTGACAATTTCTTTGACTCTTTTGCCTTCTTCTAATGCTTTTGATGCTAGTTCTCCATATTTAAGAACTGTTTGCATTAAAAGATATGATTTTTCCATTGGACAGAAAGTGTCAACATCATGGAAAGCATTTTGTTGTAAAACGAATTCTCTAATTAATCTTGAAACTTCTAAAGTGATCTGTTGTTTGTCTGGAAGTGCGTCGCTTCCTACTAATTGCACAATTTCCATTAATTTTTCTTCTTCTTGTAAAAGTTTCATCATTTCTTGTACAAGTTCTGGCCAATCTTTAGCAACTTCTTCTTTGTACCAAGGTGCTAATGCATTTAAGTACAAACTATAACTTGTTAGCCAATTAATGCTTGGGAAATGTCTTCTCTGAGCTAATTTAGCGTCAAGAGCCCAGAAAGTTTTTGTAACTCTAAGTGTATTTTGTGTAACTGGTTCTGAAAAGTCTCCTCCTGGAGGACTTACTGCTCCGATAACTGAGACTGAACCTTGATTATCAGTTCCTAAAGGTGTAACTCTTCCTGCTCTTTCGTAAAACTCTGCTAATCTTGTAGCTAAGTAAGCTGGATAACCTTCTTCTCCTGGCATCTCTTCTAATCTAGATGAGATTTCTCTCATAGCTTCTGCCCATCTAGAAGTTGAGTCTGCCATTAAAGCAACATCATATCCCATGTCTCTAAAGTATTCTGCAATTGTAATTCCTGTGTATACAGAAGCTTCTCTTGCAGCTACTGGCATGTTTGATGTGTTTGCAATAAGAACTGTTCTATTCATTAATGGTTTTCCTGTTT
>CAZKVI010000010.1:0-44046 GCA_964556185.1 uncultured Methanosarcinales archaeon | reverse complement strand
AATTGGAAGAACATGGCAATGTGGAACAATCCAATTAGACATGGCTTTGCCAGAAAGATTTGAATTAGAATACGATGGAAAAGACGGTAAAAAACACCAACCAGTTATGTTACACAGAACTATTTATGGAGGAATTGAAAGATTCTTTGGAATTTTAATAGAACATTACGCAGGTAAGTTTCCTTTATGGTTAAGTCCTAATCAAGTTAAAATATTACCAATTGCAGATAGACACATGGATTATGCAAAACAAGTTTATGATAAATTATTCGAAGCTGGAATTAGAGTAGAAATTGATGATCGAGCAGAATCAACTAATAAAAAAGTCAGAGATGCACAAACATCTCAATTTAATTATATTCTCGTTGTTGGCGACAAAGAAGCAGAGCACGATACTGTTAATATTAGAACTCGTGATAATGTAGTCCATGGTGAAAAAGATTTGAAAGGCTTCCTAGCAGAGATCTTAGATGAGATAAAGACTAGGAAATGAATTACTATTTCTGGATGATAATCTTTATAAATTGCAATTGATTACCTTATGATTATGGCACATCCAGTATATGATATAACATTTGTAGGCTTTGATGATGAAAAACAAGTCCAAGAAGCTGCAGCAGCTTTAAACCTAGAAGAAAGAACACTAAGAGATAAACTTGCTGGATTAGTTGGAAAAGGTGGAGATAAAAAATTCTACAGAGCAGTTAGTTATGAAAAATTAAAACCACACACACTTGGAAGAGATGGAATTGAATCTGATATATATGTTCTTAATAATCATGAAAGATTTGGTTCATCTCATGCACCTGATCTTCAAGATGTTGGAACAAACATCCATCATTATGATGATTCAACACTTGTTTTAGCATACTTCGCAGCAACTAGAGAATTAAGAGATCGTCAAGGAAATGGCAAGTTTAAACCAATAGAAGGTAGAACAGGAACACTTGCAAAAGCATTAGAAAACTATCAAAAATTAATACCTGGAGATGCTAAAGCCAATAGAGTCCCTGGCGAAAGTACAGTACACACCCATTAATTTATTTCTCGTTGCCACTTTTTTATGGTGATTTAGATAAGATTTAAATATTATTTATGATATTGATAAAGATATGACAGACGGACCAGCACAACAATATGATTGCGGAATTGCTTTTATAGGCATAGGTGCAGATGTATATAGGCCAATAGTTGAAAAATTAGGATTAGAAGAAAGATTACCAAGAGTTGCTGTTGAAGGAGGCATTGAAAATACTTACACTGCAACTAGACTTGGTGATGATATTGATCAAATTTCTACAACTGCAATGATGTATATAGCTACAGAAGCAACTATGGCTATGGGAACAGACTTAAAAAAACATTTATGTGCAGGATTACAAAGAGTCACAGCTAATCCTACTAATTTTGATAGAATTTATCTTTATGATGCAACAACTAGAGAATTAAAGCAAATAACTCCAAACGGAACTATAAATATATCACTTTCAGAAACCAATGGAGAGGATCCTCTAGTTAGTGTTATAGGAAAACTATTTGAAATATATAGAACTGAACAAGAAAGAACCCAAGACACTGATGAAAGATTATGGTATGAAGTTAGTGGTCCAGAAGGTAAAGCATACAGAGGGGAAGAAGAACCTGAAGTTGTTATTGAGGATGACTCAAAAACTCCTAGAAATGGAGGTAATGGTACTAGCAGTAGAATTGATCCTGGTAAGGTAGTACCTGGAAGTTGGGTTCCAACAGCTAGTTTTTCACCTCCAACTAAACGAAGAAGAACTAGAAGACCTTCTCAATAACTCACATTAACTTTATAAACCCATACTTCTATAATTTATATATCGATCAAATATGAAAATATTTAGAAAAAAGAGGTGTCAAGCTAGTTTAGAATATATGATGATAATAGGTTTCTCTATCTTATTGTTTATTCCATTAATTATAATGTTTGCTGATGAAAAGAGTGATCTTGATGTTAAAGTTGATGCAAACCAAGCTCAAGTTATTGCAAGGAAAATAGCTGACTCTGCTGAATCTGTTTTCTATTTAGGAGAACCATCAAAAACAAAATTAAAAGTTTATATGCCAAACAATGTCCAAGATATTTATTTTGAAAATAGCACTCTGTTCTTTTTAGTTAGAACAGAAGATGTAATAACTGAAATTCCAACAGTTTCTCATATTAATATTACTGAGAATATTTCAATAAATGCAGGTTATCAATATATTTACATTGAAGCAACTGAAAATGGTGTTTTAGTTTACAATTAAAAGACTGATAAGAATGTGGGGAAAAAGAAGTCAAGTAGCACAAGAATTTCTTATGTTTGTAGGTATAACATTCATTTTAACAATTATAATACTAAGTTTTATAGGTGATGATCTACTTGAACAAAGAGAAGAAAAAGAAATTGAAGCTATTGATGATATTGGTTTTTATGTTCAAGGAGAATTAGTATTAGCTGCTGGAGTTAAAGATGGTTATAGAAGAACATTTTCCATACCTGAACAATCTGATATGGTTAATTATAATATTGTAATTACTAATAATAGAGTTTTAAATGTCACCGGAGAAAATTATGCTGCAATATTTTACATTCCTTATACAGAAGGAAATATCCAAATAGGAAACAATACAGTAAGAAAAATCGATGGAACAATATACATAAATTCCTAAAAAATGAGAAAAAACAAAAGAGCCCAAGCATGGTATGTTGATTTTATTGTTGCAATAGTTATATTTTTTATAGCATTAACAACTTATTTTATTTATCTTCCAAATATTAACAACCAAGAACTTACTGATCTAAATGAAGTTTATCTTGATGCAAGAATTACAGTAAATTCTCTTATGACTGCTGGATTACCAACTAATTGGGAAAATAGTAGCATAATTAAGATAGGTCTTGTTGATGATGGATATGAATTAAATGAAAATAAGGTTGCTAGATTTAGAAATATTGATTACAACAGAGCAAAAAACCTTTTAGGCATAAGATCTGAGTTTGCAGTCTTTTTCCTAAACAACGCAGGAAGTTTAATGAATATTAATGAAATTTATTTTGTTGGTAATCAACAAGTAGATTACTCAACTAATAAAAATAATTTAAGCATGGCTTATTATTATAATGGAAAACGAACATCTAATCTTTATTCTGCTTTCAATAGTAATATTTTTGATATTGATGTAGATGTTTACAATATGTCTGTTGTAGATGGACTTGATTCTATAGATAACTATAATTTTGTTATAATGGAAGCACCAGACTTAAACACAGGAGCATACCCAAGTCAAATAGATAAAGTTGAAGAATATGTTGGCTCTGGTGGGACACTTTTCATAGCAAATGAAATTGCAGGAGATGGAACTTATTTACTAGGAATTAGACATGATGACGAATCAATTAATAATCAAAATGCAACTATCACAACTCTAGATCCATACTTAGATGTAGCACATGGAAATAGATTAAATTGTACTAATGATTACAATGTAATTGAATCTTCTGGCGTAGGTGATTATAACACAACAAATTATCAAACAATTGCAGAATATGATGATAGTGGAAATGATGCAGTAGCAAGATGGAATTATGGTAATGGAACCATTTACTATTTTTGTGATTTTGAAACATACTTTAATGGTGCCCCCACTATTACTAATTTTACTGACAAAGTAAATGATGCAACTGAATCATTCATATCTTATAACCTTTTTAATGGTAGTATTTCAATAGAAGATGTTAATGCAAATAATTTAGTAAAAATCTCAAGAATTGTGAATTACAATGGAAGACCGATTATTATGGAGGTTTATGTATGGGATACATAAACTCAAATAAAAGGTTCCAAAGGAACAATAAAAAAGGTTTTATTTTTACAGTCGACGCCATACTTGCTATCACCATACTAATTCTTGGAATTATTGTTATATCTAAAACAATCTATGTTGAATCAACTCCGAATAAACAAATTTCATATGCTTCTGAGGATATAATAAATGTTCTTGCAAACAAGAAAATGATTGAAAGTAATGACCCATATATAATTGAATTAATAAACAATGGTTCAATAACTTATGTTAACAATTCAATTATAGAACAGATAGGTCATTTCTGGGCTGAAGGAAAAACAGGCTATGCATTAAGTTTATCTAGTAATATTACAGAAGGAATCTTACCTCAGAATATGGGCTTAGTTGTTCTTGGAGAAGATTCTGAAATATATTCATATAACAACACAGAAGAGACAGAGATTGATGAACTTGTAAGTTACAAAACTTTAATTAGTGGAATTGCTTTAGCTCAACCAATAAGAGGAACAAGCTCTAGAATTTACATTAAAGAAGTTGATGAACAAGCAAGAACAGAATATATTTATTTTGGTGGGTTTGAAGGAGAAGGAAACATAACTAAATTTATTTATCTACCAAATTTCCTTGAAGTGAACGAACTTTATTTAGAAGTTGCAGCTATTGATAGTTTTAAATTTTATATAAACAATATATTATGTGATAATATAAGTATTACTAATACAAACACATCATTAAATTTAGCAGAAGGTTTTGACTTATCAGATTGTAATAGTTCATTCCTCCCAGGACAAAATAATTATTTTCTAATAGAATTTGAAAGTGGCCTTATAAATGAGTCCTATATTGGAGGAGGTTTTATTAAAGTAAGTTACAAAACAACTGAGTTGTATTCTAAAGATCATACTACCCACAAATATTATTTTCCTGGAATTGATGGAATCATAAATTTATATTCTTCAATATATCCTCCTGGAAATTTAAGTAATATGGAAATTTATTTACATTATGAAGTAAATAATTCTAACACATCAAACACATTATTCTTAAATCTTGGAAATACAACTATTTATGAAGATACAGGATCATCAGGAGTTGTAACAACTACAATAAACAATTCAAATTTATCTTCTGTATTAGATTATTCTGATCTTAGTTTAAGTACAACTCCAGTAAGATTTGGTTTTAGAAATCTATCATTTCAAAGTGTAATAGGTGGTAGAGAAGGAAGAGGAGACGCTGTCCTAATTACTGACGAGAGTGGAAGTATGGCCTATAGAATGGACAGCAATAGTTATGGAACAACAAGAACTTGTAGTGATCCAGATTTAGATGAAGGTAGCACAACTAGAATGAGTGTTGCAAAATGTGTTGATAAAGATTTTATTAGAGATGTATTAGAAAATGTAACTGGAAACAGACTTGGTTTAGTAAGTTATGCTTATTATACAAATGACATCACAAATTTAACAACAGATATTGATCAATTAGAAGATGATATTGATGATTACGTATCAAGTGGAGCAACATGTATTTCTTGCGGTATTTATGATGCAACACAATTATTATTAGATAATTATGAGTTAACATTAAATGATGATACTTGGCTTTACACACTTGATTATCAATTTACATCACCACCAAGTTCATGGTACACATCTAGTTTCAATGATAGTAATTGGACTTCTGGTACAACAATTATTGGCTTTGGTACTGGAGTAGATACTGAAATAGAAGCAGGCAACACTTATCCAGATTTATGGGACATGGCAGCAGATTCTTCAAGCAATGAAATAGATTTCAGTTCTGGAATTAATTACACAGCCAATACATTTTACTCTCCTTTTGATTCTTCAAGAGATGATGGTTGGGATTGGAGCACAGGAGTTTATGATTATAGTGGTGGTAGTGTTAGTGGTTTAGTCTCAGGAAGATTAAGACTTTATTCAACTTACTCATATGATACATCTGCTGCATATGGAATTCAAATAAACATAACTCAAAGCATGTATGATTTAATTAATACTGGTGCAATAGCTACTATTTCATTAGATTATGAATGGGATGGACGTAATCCTTATTTTGAATCAAGTGATCAAGTATGGATAAAAGGAAGATGGTATAGTCCTTACTCTGGTTCTCATTATCTTGGATCTACACAAGACTCTGGACATAGCCATAGTGATAGTTCCTTTGAAATTGACACAAGAGATAATCCTGATAATGATTTTAGTGATTCTTTTTACCAAGATATTTCAACATGGATAGAAGGTCCTGGTTATTATTATCTAGATTTTGGTGGGAAACTAGATAGAAGTTGGTATTGGGAATATGGTTATTTTTACTTTGATAATATTCTTCTTTCAATTACAAATGAAGTTGGTAATATTTATTTTAGAAACAATTTCACAATTGATGACCTGGACACTATATCAAATGGATCCTTAAATGTTTATTCTGACGACAGAGCAGAAGTTTTCTTAAATGGAAATTTATTAGATAATGACACTACCGTACACAATGCAAGTTATTGGAATAGAGCTATAAGCTTTGATAAATCTAATTTTAATGAAGGAGAAAATGTTCTTGCAGTAAAACTTTACAATGATGATGCAACTGGTGCAAAATTTGATTTAGAAGTAGAAGCAAATTCAACTGGAAGAGTTAGAGCAATGCTTGTTATGAGTGACGGTGAAGCAAATAGATGCCATGGACCAGATGATGGAGGCATGGACAATAACGGACTATCTGGAAGTTGTGGTTCAACAAATTCAAAACAAGAAGCAATTGATTTTGCTTGTTATGCTCACACAAATTATAATATAAGTATTTATGCAGTTGGATTTAGTTCTGCAGCTGACACAACTACACTTCAATCAATAGCAGATTGTGATAATTCTAGTCATTTTTATCAAAGTGATAATGTAACAGGATTACAAGAAATTTACCAAGATATTGCTGCAGAAATGATTAACGCATTTGTTGAAACAGAAGCCCAAACAATCATTGTCTCTGGGAACTTTAGTCAAAACACACTCCACTCAGATTCATATATTGAATTAGAATATTCTAGTTCAGTAGATGACCTTGAGTATGGAGAAATGCCATTATTTTTTGAAGAATACATCTTCAATAACTCTTGTTCTCCATCAATAAACATACCATCAGAACTTGAAATAATTGACTCAAAAGTTACATCTTATTCTGGATTATATTGGACAAATTATGTAAAGGCAAATAGTAATACAATATTTGATTTAAATGATTATGGTTCAGATTATATTGAACTAGGAGATCCATTTATAGTAAATATTGCTCCATCATCATTCTCTTCTGGATCAAACACACTTCAAATTAGATTAGGAACCAATCAAACAAATACCTCACTATGTTCACAAAATAATTCATTAATTTATACAGGAGTAATTGACTTACTTAATGTATCTTTACCATACAGCGAAGTTCTCCCAGTAGGAATTGGATGCACTTGGTTAATAGAATTTGAAGATGAAACAACCTCAACAATTAATGTACCTGTAAATTATGTTGGAAACAATAGTTGTAATTTCACTTCCTCTAGTGTTTCATACAATATTGAAGATTCATATGATGTTGCAATGTATGCATTATTAAATTATTTAGATTTTGATAATGACAATAAAGTTTATGTAAATTTTGAAGCAAGTGATCTTGTTATTGATTCAATGGCAGTTGAAAGAGTTCCTTATTTATGGGGTCCATCAATATTAGAAGTAAGGGTTTGGCAATAAAATGGTAAAAATAAGAATATCAAAAAACAACCTTAAACTCAAAATGAATAAAAAAGGAGTTTTCTTTACAGTAATTAGCATTTTATTATTATCTGTTATTATTTTTGGCTTAGTAATAAACACTGAAACAAGATTAAAAGAAAAAAGACTTCCAATAGAAACAAGAGTAAATTCTGTTGATGATTTTATAGGAGATATTGAAATAGATATAGAAAGAGGATTATACATAGCTGCATTTAGAGCACTCTTAGGACTTCAGCAAGATATGATTGAATCTGGTCAATTTGTAAGTAACCTTAATTATACTTTTGAATTACTTGTAACAAATGGAACAAGAGGAGGAGAATATGTTGATGTTATTGATGATGCAGAAATGAACAGCTGGATTCAAAGAATTAGTGAAAAAGCTACTGAACTTTTAATAGATATGGAATATGAAATTATAGATGTAAGAATTAGGCATATAAATCCATGGGTTATTGCTATTGATATAGATGTTATATTAGATATTACTGATGAAAAAGGCACTGCTTCATGGCAAAGAAATAGTACTATTACAACAACAATTAACATCGAAGGATTTGAAGACCCATTATATACAATCCATAGTAATGGAGGTGTAATAAAAGAAATTGAAAGAACAAATATCACTGATTTTGTTGATGAGACAGGTGATACTAATGGCTTACTAAACCATTTAGACAATTCATACTATACAGATTCTAATATCTCTCCTAGTTATTTACAAAGATTAGAAGGAAGTCTTGGCCCTTCCCAACATGGAATTGAAAGCTTAGTAGATTTACAAGAATTTAGTCAATTAGAATCATATGGTGTTGAACTTAAAGATGATTGTAGTATTGTCGATTTTGTATATTTTGATAACAATTGTGAGAATATAACATCTTATCTTATAAATAACACATACAGTTGGTTTAGATTAGATGATACATTTATTGATAATTCCACTGGCCATATAGATGTGTATGAAGCCAGAGACCTTATTATACCAGGATAAGCATAAAATCAGGGTTTATACCAACAAATTAGTATATGGAAAGATATATAAATAGTTAAAGTACGTAAATACATATTGGCAGAGGAAATTATAATATTATATAGGTGAGACTATAACGATAGGTCTATGTTTTTAATAAAATTAAGACCTATACCAACTGGGGAAATAATATGTTACATAGTAATAAAACAATAGAAACAGGCGTTGATAAACTAGTCCATTTAATAGAGCATAAAAAAAGAATAACAGTAGAAGATGCTGCAAAAGCAGTTGGAGTATCTGCTATTGTTATTGAAGAATGGGCTGATTTTTTAGAAGAACAAGGAATTATAAGTATTGAATATAAATTTGCAAAAACATTCTTAGTTGAAAGAAAATTAACAAAAAAAGAAGTAGAAAAGAAAACTAAAGAATTCCATAATACCAAAGAAGCATTTATTAGAAAAATTGAGTCTAGTCTTCATAAAGTTGATAGAGATACTAAAGGCCTAACTGATTTAAAGTCTCAATTTGAAGCACTTAAGAAAGAAATAGGAGATGAAATAGAGCTTGTAAAAGACGAACTAAGAAAACTCGAAGATTATGAAAGTTTCAAACGAGGCATTGATAAAAAAGTAAGCCAACAACAACAAATTTTCAAGAAAAGATTAGATGAATTTGACAAAATGATCATGACTGAACAAAAAAGACATGATGAATTATTAGACAAAGTAGATATTGAGAAAAAACATCTTGTTGAAGAAAGAGAAGAATTGAATTCATTAAAAGAATATGAAGACAAACTTAAAAGAAGAATTTCCGAGTTCAGTAAACAAATTGATACATTAAAAGAAGTTATTGAAAAAGAAGAACATAAAATAGATATTTCAGAAAATCACATTGACAAATTAGAAAAACTAGTTGCATCAAGTGAGACTGTAATAAGAAAAAAGAAAGATGCATTAAATCCATTATTAGAGGAGAGTAAAAAACATAAAAAGAATATTAGAGAGATGAAACAAGAAGTTTTAGATAAAATTAATGAAAAAGGAGAAGAAATTGAAGTTAAAGTTGTAGATTATAAGAAAATCACTAATAAATTTAAGAAATTATTCAACAAGAAGAATGATATTGAAAAACTAATTAATGATATTGAAAAAGAAAGAGAAGAACAGAAAAAAGAATTACATGAATTAAATAATAAAGCAATAGCCTTCAACCTAATCTCAAAAGAAACTGATGTAAAAAAACATATTGCAAAATTAGAAAAGAAATTTAATGAACTCGATAAAAATAAAAGATCATTAAGAAATAAACTATCTAAACTAATGAATATTATGTCTGGAAAAACATAATAAATATATTATAAGCATAAAAGAAAAAGAGGTCAAAATGGTGAAAAGAAAAAGAGGTGCTAAAGTAAATAAGATTAGAAAGAGTTCTAAGAAGCTTCACGAAAAATCAATTAAGAAAAAAGCCAACAAAGAACAGGGCAATTATAAAACCAAGACAGAAGAAGTTATTGATGAATACAATTTTGATTCTAATGACATGCCAATTATCATAAAAATAATACTAAAACCAGGTGAATTTATACCAATATATGATGTTTCTATATCTAGCATATCTAAAGCAACAGAAATGATGCTTGAACAGATAAGGAAAAAACTTGTGAAAGAAGTTGGCCTTGGAATGATTGAGATTACAGACGTAAAGAACACAAATATTGTTGATGAAAGATTTAAAGATGCAATTACAATCTTAATAAAAAAATATTTTCCTGATGTAGATGACCATACAAGAAATTATCTTACAACTTATTTAGTTCAAAAAAGTCTTGGTTTAGGATCCCTAGATATTCTAATGCATGATGAAAAATTAGAAGAAGTAGTTGTTAATACTTCAAAACAACAGATTTGGGTGTACCATAAAAAACATGGTTGGCTAAAAACAAACATAAAGATTGAAACAGAAGACCAAACAAAGAACTATGCTTCTATGATTGGAAGAAAAGTTGGAAGACAATTAACAGTTCTTGAACCATTATTAGATGCTCACCTTGGAGTAGGAGACAGAGTTAATGCTACATTAATGCCAATCTCTACTGAAGGAAATACAATCACAATAAGAATGTTCTCAAGAGATCCATTTACAATCACTAAATTTCTTAAATTCAATACAATAAGTCGTGATGCTGCTGCTTTAATTTGGTTAGGTATGCAATATGAATTAAGTGCCCTTATTACAGGAGGAACTGCTTCTGGTAAAACCTCTGCCCTGAATGTTTTAGCTAGTTTTATTCCTCCTAACCAAAGGGTTGTTTCTATAGAAGATACAAGAGAGTTACGACTCCCTAAATTCTTACATTGGGTTCCAATGCAAACTAGACAACCCAACCCAGAAGGAAAAGGAGAAGTCTCTATGGAAGATTTATTAGTTAATTCATTACGTATGAGACCAGATAGAATTTTAGTAGGAGAAATTAGAAGACAGAAACAAGCTGAAACATTATTTGAAGCTATCCATACTGGTCACAGTTGTTATGCTACTTTTCACGCAAATAATGTCGATGAGACAATAAACAGACTAACTCACCCACCAATTAATGTACCTGAAACATTACTACCTGCTATTTCAATGATTATTGTTCAATTCAGAAATAGAAGGACTGGAGTTAGAAGAACATTCCAAATAGCTGAAATATTACCAGACTCAAAATCTAATCTCTTATTACAATATGATGCTAAAGCAGACATACTAAGAAAAGCCAATAAATCTAAATCATTAATAAATACACTACAACTTTATACTGGGAATTCAAGAAAAGAGATTGATAGACTCTTAAAAGATAAATCAGATGTATTATCATACCTTGTAAAAAATGATTTAGCAGGTGTTGATCAAGTTGGAAGAGTTATGGCAGAGTATTACACAAATAAACAAAGTCTTATGAAATTAGTAAAAATCAACAAGGTTCCTGAAGATTTCAGAAAATTAGAAGAAATGAAAGAAGAAACTCCTGGAATTGAAGTTTTACAAAAAAAGCTTCAAGAAAAATTTGTGAATAAAGAAATAGAAACTCCAGAAATTAAAACAGCAGACAAGAACTTACCCCATATTAATGAAGCATTTTTAAAAGAAGAAAATAAAAAGAATAAACCTAGCTTAAGAAGGAGATTAGCTAGTAAATTATTAAGAAGAAAAAAGAAATAATCATTTAATTCAGTTACTGTATTGCTTAATTAAGTGATTTATTGAAAAAGGGGTGAATAAATGGCATTAGGTTCAATTTATAGAAAATTAGCTATACATATGCCTAATTTAAAACCTAAATTAATAAGAGCTGGAATTGATGAAGCCCCCCATATATTTCTAAAAAAAGTTGCAATGTCTGCTTTCTTTCTCTCATTTGGATTCTTTGGACTCTTTTTAGCACCAATTTTGCATTCAATGGAAGTATCAATCAAAATCCTATTTTTATTATTCCCTGCGGCATTTGCATTTATTGCAATTTATATGACTGGATACCCTGATTATTTAATAAAGAAAAAAGAAAAAGCAATTAATAAAGAAATCGTATTTGCAGTAAGATTTTTGATTATTGAAATAAGCAGCGGCGTACCAATTTATAATGTGTTTATAAATATTTCAAAAGAATATCCTCACATAGGCCCATATTTTAAAACAATTGTAGATAAAGTTAATCTTGGCTTAGATATGCAAGAAGCAATAGGAGATATGTGTGAGACTGTTCCTTCAAATAATCTAAGAAAAATCCTTTGGCAATTATTAACTTCTATAAGAACAGGGGCTGACATAGAAGATGCACTTAATGTAACTCTTGTACAAATAATTAGAGAACAAAAAATAGAAGTAGAAGAATATGGAAGAAAACTAAATCCCCTGGCTATGTTTTATATGATGATTGCAATTATAATTCCATCACTAGGTATAACTATGTTAATTATTTTTGCTGTTTTTATGGGATTAGAGTTAGGATTACCATTTTTATTATCGCTTGCTGGATTAATAGCATTTATGCAATATATGTTTTATGCACTTATAAAATCCTCTAGACCTGCTGTTGAGATGTAAAATGGAAAAAAAGCAAGAAAAAGAAATTAAAGAAGAGAATAATGAAGACCAAGAGAATGAAGAAGAAATTACTGATAATAATAATGAACTCTATAATGAAATAAATAAGAAAAGTAAAAAAGAACGAATTAAAGAATTATTTAGTAATATATTAAGAATAATTAGTCCAAGTAAAATTAAAGCTGGAAGAAGAAGATTGCAACATATGATTGATGCTGCTGGTCTTCCTTTAACAGCTGAACAAATAGGAAAAGCCATTATATCTACTGATGTTGCACTAAGTCTTTCATTAACTGCCTTTGAAATATATTTTTTTAGAACAAAAGGAGCTGTTTCTTATGTAGATATTAGTGTTTATGTTGTAGTAATGTGGATAATTTCATTTGTTTTATTCTTAATCATGCTTTGGATGGGCTTTTTTATATATTTAGACATGCGAAAAGTCAAAATTAAAAAAGAATTAAAGAAATTACATGAGGTTGCAGAACAAAAAAGAGCACACCATGAAGTAAAGCCTATATTATGGAGATTTTCTTTTGCTGAGAAATATGTTAATTTATTTAAAAGCATCATAAGAAAAGAAAAGAAGAAAGAAACATCAGATGAAGAAGACTTAGAAAAAATTAAGAGTATAAAACCTTATTTTACAAAGAAATTTACAAAAGAAGAGAAAAAGATCCATAAACATGAAAGAATAAGACATCTTCAAGACTATTTTGAAAAAGCAGGATTTAATTTTGACTTTAATTATATTTCTAGAAATATATTCAAGATTGTTATATTCTTAATGTGTGTTGTAACTAGTTATGAACTAATTTATTTCTCATTACATGGAACTGAGTCAATATCATATGTCCTTGCAATTGCTGCAATCATTTGGGTTCCTGTATTTGCAATAACTTGGATATTACTTTGGGTTGCATTTGTAATTTATTTAGATATAAGAATTTTTAAAAGAAGATTAGAAGTTGAAAAAGTTCTACCTGATTTCTTACAACTGACTTCTGCAAATATTCGTGCAGGAATGACTATTGATAGAGCACTATGGTTTGCTGTCAGGCCACGATTTGGAATATTAGCTAATGAAATTGAAGAAGTAGCTAAAAGAACTTTAAGTGGAGACCCATTAGATGATGGCCTTAAAGGATTCTCCAATAAATATGATTCAGTATTATTAAATAAATCAGTTAATATATTAATTGAAGGAATAAGAGCAGGAGGAAATGTTGGAGACTTACTTAACAAAATAGCAATTAATATTCAAGAAATGACTTCTCTAAAAAAAGAGATGGGTGCTAATGTTACAACATATGTTATATTTATTGGATTTGCAAGTATTGTTGCAGCACCTGTGTTATTTGCATTATCAAACCATTTACTAATTGTTGTAGATACCATAACTTCAAACCTAGATGTAGCATCCTCAAGTGGAACAGGTTTATCAATCAGCACAGAAGGAGGCATTGATATAGGAGAATACAAATGGTTTTCTAGAATAAGTCTTCTTCTTACTGCATTTTTTTCATCAATAATTATTGGTACTATAATGAAAGGCAATATTAAAGAAACAGCTCACTATGTACCAATATTCATCCTAAGTTCTCAAGTTATCTATATTGTTGCTTATTATATTCTAAAAGTAATGTTAAGTGGATTTTTTGGATAATAACCCTTAAAATTTATGAAATAGAAAGTGTGTAAATATATAATATACATATTACCATACTAATATATAGAAGCGAAACATTTATATATCAGATAAAGCAGTGATTAATATAATTCATTAGAAATTATAGTCTAACTGAAAAAAGAGGTGATATGGAATGTCTAAAAAAGGTCAAGCAGCAATGGAATTTTTGATGACCTACGGATGGGCAATTTTAGTGGTTTTAGCAGCAATCGGTGCTCTAGCATACTTTGGCGTGTTAAATCCAGGACAATTGCTTCCAGACAAATGTACATTTCCAGCAAGTTTTGATTGTGTAGACAAACCTGTAGTTAATTTCGACACAGGAGTAGTTCAACTTGCAATTAGAAATGACGTAGGTTATCCAATTGATACAATTGGAGGCACATTAACAGGAGATGGTGATTGTTCAACAATTGGTACTCTTACTGTAGTAGATGCTGTAAACAACTCACTTGATTACACAGGAACAACAGATATGCAACCAGGCGCAAGAGCAGTAATACAATTTACATGCGGTGGCGGCACAATTTCCGGTGACTTTGAGTCTGACATAGAAATTTCCTATGTTAATACAGAAACTACTCTAACACACAGTGCAAGAGGAGAATTAAGAGCAAAAAGACCATAGATAGTTAATTTATTTTTTACAGAAGTCCTCTGGACTTCTTAGTTTCCTTTTTGGAAACTTTCTTTTTTTCTTATTTTTTTCTAAATAACAAATAATAGATAAGATAAAGATAAGTAGATTCACGTCGAGAAAATCAAAAAAGATCTACAATGTCTGCAGGACCATCATTTGAATTACCTAATCCAGCCATTAAACCGCATGTAATATTAACATCATCATTAAGAATAACTCTAATTGCATCTGAATAAGATATAGCTTCATTAACACCAAGACCTGTAACTCTTTCAATTGCTCCTACAAAAGTTTGATAACCTAAACAACCAGAAGATTGCAAAGATTGTGCATCTTGAAGAGCAGCCCTTGTACTATCAATACTTTCTTCAGTAGTTTCAGTTGGTGCCATCAATGCGTCAAAGACATCATACATAACTTCACTAGAACCATCACGAGCACCCTTATAATCACCTAATTCATCAAATAATCTATATGCTTCTGTTTTAACTTCCAATGGTGCTTTACCTTGCACATCCATTTCAAGAACTTTATACACTGTTAACTCTGCTTTTGCATCTATTTGTTCTTCTTTAGATCCACTTGATTCTGCTTCTTGAACTACAGCCTTTGCACTTTTTATATAAGTTTCAATATTATTATAAATTCCTTGTAAAGGATTTGTTCTTGGAGAAACTGCTTCAGTAGGAACTTCATCAGGAACACTTTTTCTTTTAGCATCTGCACCAGTAGCTGGCAATAAAAGCATTCCTAAAGCAGCGGCCATTGATATATATCTTCCGAGTACCATACAAACACCAAAACATCCATACTATATAAACCTTTCGGTTATTTACCACTATAACGTGACTAACACATATAAAATCAACTAAAAATGAGTAAAATACCCTTCCAAACCTTTATAAATAAACAACCTTTCTAAAAACGCATGGTATTTGAGAAACTAGGATCCAGCCTTAGAGACACGCTTTCTAAGGTAGCTAAGTCAATGTTTGTAGATGAAAAACTAATTAATGAGATAAACAAAGACATCCAAAGAGCCTTACTACAATCAGATGTAAATGTAAGACTCGTTTTTGAAATAACCAAGAAAATCAAAGAACGAGCTCTAGAAGAAAAAGAAGCTACTGGATTAACAAAAAAAGAACAATTAATCAATATTGTTTACGAAGAATTAGCTAATTTCTTAGGTGGTGAAACAAAGCCATTTGAAATAACAAAAAAACCATTCAAAATCATGTTAGTTGGACTTTTCGGATCTGGTAAAACAACTACAACAGGAAAACTATCTAAATTCTTTCAAAAAAGAGGAAATAAAGTAGCAGTAATTCAAACAGATACATGGAGACCTGCTGCATATGATCAATTAGAACAACTTTCAAAACAAATAAGTATAGATATGTTTGGAATAAAAGGTGAAAAAGATCCTGAAAAAATATACAAAACATATGAAGAAGAACTAAACAAGTACGATGTAGTAATCATAGACACAGCTGGAAGAGACGCATTAAGTGATGAATTATTTGAAGAATTAAACAAAATCAATGCATTAGTAAAACCAGATGATGTTCTTTTAGTAATCTCAGGAGATATTGGACAAGCTGCAGAAAAACAAGCACAAGCATTCCATGATTCTTGCAATGTTAAAGGTGTAATTATTACAAAACTTGACGGCACTGCAAAAGGTGGTGGTGCATTAACAGCTTGTGAAGTTACAGGAGCACATGTTAGATTTATTGGTGTCGGAGAAAAGATTGATGATTTAGAAGAATTCAAACCAAAAAACTTTGTAGGTAGACTTCTTGGAATGGGTGACCTTGAAGCCTTATTAGAAAAAGCAAAAGAAGCTATTGATGAAGATGAAGCAAAAGACCTTGGCAAGAAATTTCTCTCAGGCAAATTTAATCTAGTAGATTTATACGAACAAATGGAAGCAATGAGTAAAATGGGTCCACTAGGCAAAGTAATGGAAATGATACCTGGAATGGGTTCAATGAAATTACCAAAAGATATGGTCCAAGATCAAGAAGGAAAATTAAAAAAATGGAAACATATGATGCAATCATGTACTAAAGAAGAATTAGAAAATCCTGATACAATATCAGCATCAAGAATAGATAGAATAGCCAAAGGATCTGGAACTAACCCTGGAAAAGTAAGAGAATTACTAAAACAATATAAACAAAGCAAGAAAATGGTTAAAATGATGGGTGGTTCTGCAGGAAGTGAAAAAAGTATGGAAAAAATGATGAAAAAGATGCAAAAATCAGGTATGGGTGGCATGCCAGGCATGGGAAATGTTAAATTTAAGTAAAATTTATAATAAATATGATAAAAGTGGTGTTTAACAAATAATGGGGTAAAAACAATGTCAGAAAACAAAGAAAAACAAGAGAATCAAGAAAAAGAAGAACAAACACAAGAGCCAAAACAAGGAAATGAAGAAGAATTACAAAAAAAGTACATGGAATATCAAATGATTGAACAGCAAGTTAAGTCTACTCAAGAACAATTAGAGAAGTTTGAACAACAATTACAAGAATTAGATGGTGTAAAAACTGCCCTAACTGATATTAAGAATTCAAAAGAAGGTACTGAAACATTAGTTCCATTAAGTTCTGGGATATTCATATTTGCAAACTTGGCCAATACAAAAAAGTGTAAAGTTAATGTTGGAGCAGGTGTTTGTGTAGAAAAAAGCATTGAAGACACAAAAGCACTCTTAGAAAAACAACAAACTGAAATAGAAAAGTACAGAGAACAAGTAACTCAACATTTAACTATGTTTGCTGAACACCTTCAAAAAGCTGAAAAAGAAATGGAGACCTTAATTAAAGGAATAAAAAATGTTTAATTTTTTAAAAGACAAATTAAAGAAAGCTGTAGATAAGTTTTCAAAGGATGTTGAAGATGAGGCTGAAGTAGAAGAAGTTAAAGAGGAAAAGGTCCAAGATAAGACATTCTTTGAGAAAATAAAAGACAAATTAAAGACAGATGAAGATACAGAAGATGAAGTTCTAAAAGATATTGAAAAAGAGGAAGAAAAGCTCAGTAAAGAAGAAGAACAAGAAAGAGAAGAGCTAAAAGAGACTAAAGAAGAAAAGAAAGAAGATGAAAAAGAAGTAAAAGATATCATAAAAGAGGAAAAGAAAGACGAAGAAGCTATAGAAGAACTTGAAGAAGAGAAAAAAGAGCTTGAAGAAGATATTAAAGAAAAGGAAAAAGAAGTAAAAGAAGAAGAAGCCAAGAACAAAGTAAAGAAAAGAGAAGAAAAACTAAAAAAACTTAGAGAAGAACAAGAAAAAGAATATGCCAGATTAAAAGAAAGAAAAGAAGATGAAAAAAGAAAACTAGAAGCTCTGGAAAAAGAAAAAGAAGAAAAACTACAAAAAGAACTTGAAGAACAAGCAGAAAAGGAAGAGACTAAACCACAAGAGAAGGCAGAAGAAGAACCTGACGAACTAAAAGAAAAAATAGAAGAAGAAAAAGAATTAAAAGATGCTGAATTAAAAGAAAAACTCGATAAAGAAATACTAGAAGCTGAAAAAGATGATGACGAGGACGAAGTTCCTGAAAAAGTAGAAATTGATGGTTTAAAAATAGAAGAAGAAACAGCAAAACATGAAATTGAGAAAAAGAAAATAGAAGACCTTGAAGAAGATCTAGAAAAAGTTAAGAAATTAAAACCTTCTGCTGATGAAATTGTAGAAAAAGCTGATGAACCTGAAGCAGAACCACAAGAAACTAAAGAAGACAAAGAAATTAGAGAAGAAAAAGAAGAGATTGAAGAAGAAAAAGCAAAAGTAGCAGAAATAGACAGAGAAGAAACAAGAAAAGAAGAAGAACTAAAAGAACTTGAAGAAAAACAAAGAAGAGAAGAAGATGATATTGGATATGATGAAGAAAAAGAAAAAGACCTTAAAGAAGAAATAAAAGAAACTGCTAAGAAAAAAGGTTTCTTTGCAAAACTTAAAGACAAATTTATCAAGAAAAAAGAAGCAGAGTCAGAAGAAGAAAAAGAGAAGATAAAAGAAGAGATTGAAGAAGTTATCGAGGAGAAGATAGAAGAAGAGAAAGACTCTGGAAAGGTTGGCTTCTTAACTAAAATAACAGAAGTTGTAACTAAAAAAGCAATCTCAACAGAGAAATTTGAAGAATTATTCTGGGAAATTGAAGTTGTACTCCTTGAAAACAACGTCGCTGTAGAAGTTATTGATCTTATTAAAGAAAACCTAAGAAATGAATTAGTAGATAAAAAAGTCCATAGGGGTTCTATTGCTGAAGTTATCCAAGACTCTGTTAGAAAATCTGTAGACCAGGTATTTTCTTATGAAGATTTCAAGTTATTAGAAAAAATTAAACAAAAAAAACCATATGTTATTGCTTTTGTTGGTATTAATGGTTCTGGTAAAACAACAACAATAGCTAAGTTTGCTAATATGTTAAAAGAAAATGGATTAAGTTGTTGTATTGCAGCATCTGACACATTTAGAGCAGCTGCTATTCAACAAATTGAAGAACATGCAAATAAACTAGGTGTAAAATTAATTAAACATGATTACGGAGCAGATCCTGCTGCAGTAGCTTTCGACGCAATAAAATATGCAAAAAGCAAAGGCCTTAATGTAGTTTTGATTGATACTGCTGGAAGACTTCATAGTAATGTTAACCTAATGCAAGAAATGGAAAAGATCATGAGAATTTCTAATCCAGACTTAAAACTATTTATTGGTGAAGCAATTACAGGAAATGACTGCGTAGAACAAGCTAAACAATTCCATGATGCTGTTGGTCTTGATGGAATAATCTTAGCAAAACAAGATATAGATGAAAAAGGCGGCGCTGCATTATCTGTAAGTTATATTACAGGAAAACCAATTCTATTTTTTGGTATTGGACAACAATACAGAGACTTAGAAAAATTCGACAAAGAAAAAGTCATGAAAAGAATTGGTCTAGACTAATTAATTATGGTCTTACAACATTCAAATAACTCTGTATCATTGTATATAAATGATAAGTATCATCATGCACAATTCCCATGTATTTCTCAAGATATTTTCTATAAAAGAATTTATCAAAAATTGTCCTAATAAAAGCAGCTATGTAATGCTTATCCCATTTATGCTCCCAGTCTGTACCAAGATATGATTCAAAATTAATTTGAATCTTTGCTTCTTGCATTTTTACCTTTACTCCATCTTTTACAACTGTCACATCTTTAATATCACTAAACAAGAATTTGAGTTTCATAAATCCAATAGTATAATCAGTTACCTTTTTCCAAGGCTCCCATTCCATCTCTATTTCACTAGAATCCTTAAAATTCTGTTCTACATTAAATTTCTCATACTTATCATAGCCTTTTTCCCTAAACCATTTATCTGTTATTCTAAATAACTCATTAATATTCACAATTCCTTCATATTCTAGTTTCATATCACTAATTACAGTAAAACGGTCTCCCATATATAACTCCAAGAATTAGAAATATTTAAACTTTATCTATTTCAAGTACAAATATAGTACTGCCAAGCGTAGTTCATGATTTATTCTTAGAATATGCTAAAAGTTTGAAATTAATTATTTCAAACTTTGGCATATACAAAAGTGATATATCACTTTTAGTATATTCCGATCCTAGCCTAACTTGAAGAATTCACAATCGAACGGAGCGCAGTACCATATACTTATTTTAAGAACTTAATTTTGCCTTTCTGCCAATCTTTAAGTATAATTTTAGAAGTAGTTAAAGTATCCAAAACACCACCTTTAGCCAATTTATTCTTCTTTTTAGCTATATTTTCAAGAATTTGCTCAGAATCATCACCTCCTACACTATAATGCTGCTTTATTGTTTCCATAAACTTCTCAATTACCTGCATTGCACACAATTCTGGATCATCTAGCTCACTTGGATTAACAGTTCCAATCAAAACATGCTTTACTTCTTCATCTTCTCCATAAGGTATTACACCAGGTGTATCCAAGATCATCATTTTTGCATCAATTCTAATCATTTGAACTCCTCGTGTATATCCTGAAACAGATGAAGCTTTTGCAGAACTTTTACCTTTCAAAGCATTAATTACAGAACTTTTTCCAGTGTTCGGATAACCTAATACACCAACTCTTGTATCTTTAAAATCATTTTTTGGAGCTAAAGCCAATATTTTATTTCTTAAAATTGTTGTACCTAAATGTTGAGTCGAAGAAACAAATACAGCTGGTTTGAAATTCTTCTTGTGTTCTTCTAATAATTTCTTTGGCACAAGATCGCATTTATTTAAAACATAAATTATTTTTTTATTTCTTAACTTTACTTTATTCTCGATTTCAGTATTACGAGTTAACTCTGGCATTCTTGCATCTAAAACTAACAATAAGATATCTGACTTATCTATGACAGAATTGACAATTTTCCAATAACTTTTCTTCATAATTTAATGATAGAATAAGGAGTATATAAGGTTATTGGCTATTTAAAAGCCTTTTGGAGCATATTTATATAATAAACTGCTTTCCTTACATATAGTGGGAAACATGTTTGAAAGAGTTATAAATCTAGCTAAAAGAATTGGTGTAGGAGTAGCTTTAGCTGCAGGCTTAGCTTATAGTGGATGTCAACCACAAAATACTGTTCCTTTACCTGATGATATTAGAGAAGAAATTGGAGACTTAATAGAAGATGGAGAAGTTGAAACAATTGGAGTCAAAGGTTTACTAAGTCAAGCTGATCCATTATTTGATCACAATGGAGATGATGTTGAAGACAATTCAGAATTATTTGCTCATTTAGATACACTTGGACATAATTTAAGTTATTATTTTGATAATGGTCAAATAGTTGGTTATTATGCAGAAGATAGACCTGAAGACAGATTAAATCCTGCATTTTTTATGAATTATAGAACACCAAATAATCTTTCTGATGATTATATCTGTATTAATTTAGATTTATATGATAATGAAATCTTTGGTACTGATGAAATGTATCACGAAGGTGAACACCCATATTATCAGAAAAACACTTCCACTGGACACCCTAAAGCAATAAATGATTACCTTGATACATTAAGAGAACAATATGATTTTCTTAAACTTGTTTATTATGAATCATCTGCGATTGTTCAATTAACAGTAGAAGAAAAAGATTCATGTTTTCTTTGGGATATTTTATATGGATTTATGCATGTAGTTAATGATGATTTAGAAAGAACTCTTTCACATTTTAAAGAAGATAGAGAAGAAGACCTAGCTGACTATGATCCAAGAGGACCTTGTATTGAAACAGGATATTCTGGAATGTCTGATTCATGGGCACTTA
Source organism: uncultured Methanosarcinales archaeon (assembly GCA_964556185.1). Classification (GTDB taxonomy): domain Archaea; phylum Nanobdellota; class Nanobdellia; order Woesearchaeales; family DSVV01; genus CAZKVI01. The sequence goes on along the minus strand of CAZKVI010000010.1, from coordinate 21,713 downwards.
ATTTATATCCTCAAGCATTTTCTAAATTAGGAATTACATGGGAAGAAATGCCTGCTGCATTAGAAGAATACCACACGGAAAGCTATAGAATTGTATTAGAAGACCTTGATCCAGAACACGAAGTATTTTGTTGGGAAGAATTAGAATGATACAACCACTAAAAACATTAGCTGCAGGAACAATCGCAAGCATTATGCTAGCTTTAGGAGTAGCTGGTTGTGAACCACCAACTCAAATTGAATTTGAAGAAGAAACAGCAGAAGATTTCTATGCAGACTTACCTGCTGGCACATTCTTATTACAACCAGAAGAACAAGCAGAGGTTAGTGATTCTGTTGAAAGATTTTATGATTTAAAACCAGCAATTGAAATAATTTTAGAACATTCTCCACCCCTACCAGACTTCTATGGACAAGGAATTTACGACAATGATGAGTTTCTTGAGGGTTTAGATGATATAATTAGTAGATATGATTTTTATCTTCCAAATGATAGAGTAGTTGGATTCTATATGGAAGACCTCGACGCAGAAACAGCAAATTTAGAGTTCGATGTTAACGCAATCTTTTTTTATGATCCCAAAAGTGAAGATTATCGAACAGCATATGTCGGATTTAATATGGATTATTTTCCACCAAGAACTTGTACCACCGTACATGAACCCATTCATAGTGTTCAAGAAGGGCATTCTGAAGAAATGGAAGAAGCAATTATTGAAGTTAGTCAACAAAAAGAAACATCTTGGGAAGACATTTCCTACTTAGCCAGTGTTGCAAGAAAAATGGAAGATCTAGCTTATATAACTACTTACTTAATTGATCCAACTGCTGTATTCAAAGGATATGTTAAAGAAGACGCAGAAGATTGTGAAGATAATGCATTTGCATATTATTCTCAAGAAGAATGGGTAGAGCTTGCAAAACAATACGAATGTCTTGAAGTTTACTCAGCGGGTTATGAAACAAGCGACCAAGGAATAACAAAAGTATTAGAACATTTCTATGACACTGGAGTAGAATTATATGAATTAAATTGTGAACAAGAATAAAAAGAACAAATTCTCATAAATCAAAACTCAACAGCTACAACATCCCGATCAATTCTTCTTATACCATCTTCAACTTTATCAATTAGATCATGATCATGTGTTGCCCTTCTTACCTGACGTAGAAAGTCAATAATCTGTCTAAACAATCTAATATAATCTCCCTCAAGCAAATTAGAATATTCCATTAACTCATCAAAATCACAACCTTTTGCCCACGCTGTAACCATTGGAATTATACATTTCATATTTGTTAAATTCAAATGTTTTGCAACATACTTATTTCTATCTAATCTCATCGTAATTCTTTTTAACTGCTGCCTTACATCATGTCTTGAAAACGTATTTCCTCTTCTACTTTCATAAATTATTGTTGCAATAACAATTAAAATATCAAGATCACTCAGACCTTTATACAAATCTGTTCCAAAGATTTCTCCCATTAATAATTCATTTGAATAAATTAACTTAGCAAAATCACCTTTCTCGGTTAATTCTCTATCTTTAGAAATATAACCCATTCTTGTTAATTTTCCAACTCTATTCTTAAAAGAAGCCATTATTCTAATATCTCTTTGTTGTTTTTTTCTTAAATAATAATCAAAACTCTTTTTCAAGATAAATTCAATCTCTTTATCATTATATCTTTCTACTAAATTTAAAACAGTATTAACAGTTAATTTATATTGAGAAATTAATGGTTCTGAAGTAGCTGTAGTTATTCTCATTATCTTTCCAATATCATCTTTTGACCTATCCACCATAGAAATTGCATGCCCAATTTTATCAATTCCTCGACGACCAGCTCTACCTGCACATTGAAAATATTCCCTTGATTGCAAATATCTAAATGAAATCCCATCATATTTTTCTAAAGCTTGGAAACAAACTGCTTTTGCAGGCATATTTATTCCAACTGAAAAAGTTTCAGTTGCATATAATACTTTTATTAAACCTTCTCCAAATAAATGCTCAACAGCTTCTTTTAATTTAGGTAGTAAACCAGCATGATGAAATGCAACACCTTTCTGAACACACATTTTTAATCTTTGTGTACTAGCTAAATGTCTTATTTCTTGATTAACAAATTTATTAAATATATCAACTATTTTTGGAATATCGCTTTTCTTAGCTAAATTAATTCTCTTTGCTAACTCGACTGCTTTTTGTTCTGTTGATTTTCTTGAAAAAACAAAATAAATCGCTGGAAATAATTCCTCAGCTTGCATATCTCTTACAAGGTCAATATGAAATGGTGCAGGAATTCGCCATTTTTTCTGTTTCTTTCCACCCCTTCGTCTTCCCATAAAATTATCATATCTTGGATATTTATCTAATTCTATGTCTTTTTTCAATTCCTTTGCATTTGTTTTACCAAGTTTAATATCATAAACCCAATGTTGTAATGGAACAGCTCTTTCTGTATTTGTAACAACTTCTACTTTATTTTCATGAACCTTTTCTATCCAATCTGCAAATTCTACTGCATTAGGTATTGTAGCAGACAAACACAAAAACCTTACAGACTTTGGTGAGAAAATAATTGATTCTTCCCAAACAACACCGCGTTCAATATCAGTAATATAATGTATTTCATCAAAAACAACATATTTAATTTGTTGTATACTCTTATCATTTGATAACAACATGTTTCTATAAATCTCAGTTGTCATTACTAAAATTGGTGCTTCTGGATTAACAACAACATCTCCTGTTAATATCCCTACATTCTCAGCTCCATAATCTTCTTTAAAATCCCTATATTTCTGATTAGAAAGAGCCTTAATTGGAGCTGTATAGATTACTCTCATCCCAGATTTCATATATTTATCAATAATATAATCAGCTATCAAAGTCTTCCCAGTACCTGTTTGAGCAGAAACAACCACAGAATGATCATTTTCAATAGCTTCAATAGCCTCTACTTGAAATTTGTCTAATGTGAACTCCTTAAATTTAAGCATATTAGGCCTAAATCAGGGCCTTTATAATAAAGTTTTTGGAAAACTTTAAAAACTAAACTATCTAAAATTACATAATGAGGTGTAGGAGGTGTATGTTGACTGGAAACAGAAAGGAATAGCCATTTTGTCTTATTTATGGATTTTGATGCTAATCCCTTTGTTGACTAACAGAGATGACAGATTTATTCATTATCATGCAAAACAAGGGCTCTTGCTCTTTTTGATGTGGGTGGTCTTCATTATACTAACATACCCTTTGACATATATGCCATATGCTGGCATAATGATTATTGCCATTGCTTTTGTGGCTTTAACAATACTAAACATAATATGTATTATTAAAGTCTTAAAAAGCGACACATGGACAATCCCAGTCCTAGGCTTTTATGCAGAAGAATGGCAAATTTAATGATAAAACAAAAAAGGTGATAAAACATGGGAAAAGTTACAGGAGAACAAATTCTATTTGGAATTTTAGCATATATATGGATTCTATTCTTAGTTCCATTGCTAGCAAAAAAAGACGATCCGTTTATACATGATCATGCAAAACAAGGAATGGTATTATTCATTGCATGGGTTTGTATTTACGTAGTTGGATCAATTATACCATTTTTAGGATGGTTCATAATTCTTCCACTAGGAAACTTGCTATTATTAGTATTGTGGGTCTGGGCAATAATTAGCGTTGCAACAGGAAAACAATGGACATTTCCATTCTTTGGAGAAAAAGCAAGAGCATGGAAGTTTTAGATAACTTCTCTTTTTTTCTTTTATTTTTTCTTAATCAATAACATTTATTCTAAGAATTAACTCAATAAACTTTCTCAACTTTAGGATAAGTTCCTGTCTGCATAAACACTTTACTTGTTTTTACTGCAATTCCTTTATCTTTTTTCATCATATCTTTAGAACACATTAATGCAGTACCTAATGCAATTAATTCATCTTTCAAAGTAAATATTGCAACAGTATCATCTTTACTAATTCCTTCTTGAATTTTACTTAAACCTGGAATTTTCAAAGTAGCTCCATGACAAATAGTATCTACTGTTGTATCTAAAACATAAACTCTCAAAACATGAGGTAATGAGAAATCAATTGGTTTGACTATTTTCATTATATATTTTTCATTTCCTTCATTATAATAATGAAATGCATCTGCTAAATCTTGTAATGAATACATATCTTTATCTATAAATGGACCTGCTTTTGTTCTTATTAATTGCGCCATGTGTGCTCCGCAACCTAATTCTTGACCAATATCATGAACTAGTTTTCTAATATAAGTCCCTGCTTCACATCCAACTCTAAATAAAACATCTTGTTTATCTTGTTCTAATAATTTCAAATAATAAATACTCCTGAACCTCCATTGTCTTTTAACAGCTGATTTCAATGGTGGTAATTGTTTTATTTTACCAATAAACTTCTTAAAAACAGCATCTAATCTTTCCTTAGGAACTTCTTTATGAATATGCATTATACAAACATATTCTTTCCCAGCTGGAAGAAAAGTCTGTAATACCTTTGTAGCCCTACCAATTGCAACTGGTAAAACACCTGTAACTTTTGGATCTAAGGTTCCAGAATGGCCAGCCTTTTTTAACTTCAAGATTTCCTTAACATACGCAGAAACCTGATGAGAAGTAGGCCCACTAAATTTATTTATATTAATAATACCAGTATCAAGAAGTTCTTTAACTGTTCGATCTCCTGGATTTTTACCGAATTTATCAGAAGTCTTAGCTTCCTTCTTCACCAAGAGCTTAAGCTCTTTGTCTTCATATATACTCTTCATGGGTATTTATAAGAAAATACTCACTTATTTTTAAAGGTATGGGTGTGTATACTAGGTAAAAACATAAAAATAAAGCTAGATCCCTTAATAAAATGGGTGCAGAAACATCTAAAAACATATTATTAGTATATCCAGAAACTCCTCAAAATTCACTTTGGAGCTTTAGCTATTCCTTACCATTTATTGGGAAATATACAAGTATGTTTCCTTTAGGTCTTGCTACAGTTGCCCCAATAATTCAAGAAAGAGGTCACAATGTAAGAATTATTGACATGAATGTTAATCCATTAACAGATGAAGATATTAGAAAAGCAGATATCATACTTACTTCTTCTATGAATTCCCAAGATCAATCACTTGAACAAATTATAGCAAGAGCTAACAGATCTTGTACTCCTGTTGGTGTAAGCGGACCATTTCCTACACAATACTATGACTCACCAACAATGCTAGGCGCTGACTATTTTATACTAGGTGAAGCAGAATCAGGAGTTTTAGAAGCATTCTTAGAAGACTTTGAAGCTGGAAAACCAAAAAGAGCATATGCAAGAGTTCCAATAAGAACAAGACCTGGAGAAAGAGAAATAGATGAACTAAAATTAGAACAACTTCTTGAACATTTTGGCAATGATCAAGATATTCAAAAAGCTACAAGACCTGCTATGAGTTCTTCCCCCACTCCAGCCTATGAATTAGTTGATATGGAAGCTTATGCATCTGCAAGTATACAAACAACAAGGGGCTGTCCTTTTGATTGTGATTTTTGTAGTGTTATAGCATTAAATGGTCATGGAAGAACAAAAAGTTCTGGACAAGTTATTGAAGAACTAGATACATTATATAATACAGGTTATAGGGGTGCAGTGTTTATTGTTGATGATAATTTTCTAGCTAATAGAAGAAAAGCTAAAAAAATTTTATCTGAAATAATAGATTACCAAATAGAAAGAGATTATCCATTTAATTTTTGTACACAAGTAGATATAGGGCTTTCAAAAGATGAAGAACTAATGGAATTAATGAGAGATGCTGGTTTTGATATGGCATTTATTGGGTTTGAAAGTCCTGATGAAGAAGTTCTTAGAAACATAGGAAAAGAACAAAATATGAGAATAAACCTTGTTGATGCAGTTAGAAAAATACAAAGCTATGGAATGGAAGTTACAGCTGCTCTTATGGTTGGAACTGATAATGATCCTCCTGATATTTGTGATAAAATTTTTGATTTTTGTCAAGAAGCAGGGATACCGACTGCAATGGTTGGTTTATTAACTGCTCTAAGAGAATCCAAACTCCATGAACAATTAAAACAAGAAGGACGTTTATTAGAAGATACTTTTAGTGGAAATAACACTCACCAATATAGACTTAATTTCATACCTCAACAAGCAGTAGACATTGCTCTAGAAAGAGGAATTGATACAACTGTAGAAAATGGAAGAATTATAGATCCCAAGTATCAAGAAATAGTTGACAGAGTTACCAAAAGAATTGTTCGAAATTATGAAATTCTTTTAGATAGATTATATGATGGGGGCGGGGGAAACTATTTCAAGAGATGTAGAACTTTCATGGATAATTGTGGAGAAAGACCAAAACCTTCAAGATCTATAGGATTAACAGAAGTAAAAGCCTTTGCAAGATCTATAACTAGTCAGACATTTCTTAGACATTATAGTGGAGAGCATAGAAGATTTTTAAGATATGCATTTTCTAAACATAGAGAGAAGTTTCCAGAAGCAGTTACAATGGCTATAAAAGGCCACCATCTCATGAAAATTACTAGAGATTCATTAGAAGCAAATCTAGATTATACACCTTGGCAACTTCATAGACACTTAAGAGATGAACTTAGGAGATTTAGTGAAAGATTAGAAGATGGATATGATGGAGTAACAGCAACATATAGAGGGGGAATAGAATTATTAGATGAAGCAAGACAACTTGGCGAAGATACTCACAAAAATCTCAGAAGAGAAGCTAACACATTCTTAGAACAAGCAAGAGCAAGACTCGAAATTTTACCAAAAAGCTATAGAAGAAAACTTAGTGGAGCATATAGAAAATTAGAACAAAGTGTTGCAATAGTTGCACCACAACTTGTTGTTGGGAAATAATTTCAATTTTGCAAATAACCAGGTGTTACTTGAAAATCACACCAACCAAAAACATTTCTTTCATTTAACTCTAATTCCCCCATCTTATGAAATTTATACAAAGTATTCAAAATAAGATTAGCTTGCTCTTGTGGGAAAACATTTTTAGCACCCAATCCTTGAGCTATGCGATTTGTATAATCCCAAAAATTATATTGACGACCACGACCAGTTCTATTAACCCTAACACTGTGAACTGTATAAATAACACCAACTGTTATCGCTTCTTCAATTACAGTACAATCTCCCTCATCAAAACTATTTTCTTGTCTTTTTTCAAATTTCAGTATTTCTTTTAAATAACCAGATAAATTAACCATTGTATTTCCAGGTGTTCTTGATTCTAATATTTCTTGTAATCTTTCAATTAAATCTTTCGCAGTATAATCTTCAATTGGTTTACTTTGTTGTTGCCCTGCTTCTCTTCTTTCTTCTAGTTTTCGACGGTAAAGCCCTATTGCCTCTTCTCCTGTTTCATCTGTTACGTAACCTCTGTCTCTTAATTGCGTATTTGCAAGAACTTCATCTCTGTCAAAATTATATTGTTTACTTAAATCATTCAATACACACTGTTTTGCAGTTTCTATATCTATATTATCCAAATATCCATTTTCTTGTAACCAAGGATTTGCAAGAATACCAAGACCATAACCTGGCCATCCAACAGTTGCAGCACCTACTATTTCCACAATATCATCTGGAATTCTATCTTCTTCACCAACTAATTGCCTAAACTTAATTCTATCCATTACATACCTACTTGCTTCAGCAAAAGGTCTAAGTGCTTCTAATTCCTCTCGAGAAAATTCTACTTCGGCGATCCTTTCAATTCCTGAATATTCAAGTTCAACAGTAAATGTACTTTCAAATCCCACGTACTATCACTTCATTATATTTTATGAATTATTAACAAATCATACAATAAAATAAAAAAACAAGAGAATTAATTAATCTCTTTGTTGTTCCATTGGACGCATTCTATGGCTTGCTATATGCAATGCTGCTGTAACCAATGGTTCAGAATATCTAAGTTCTAAACCTGGAATTGCTGCATTATCTTCTGGAGTATAACCTGTCAAAAGCACCATCCAATTTTGATAAGGTACTTGACCTTCGCCTTCTCCTATGTTTGCACTAGTTAACCAACCTTCAACATAAGATCCATCATTAACTTTTGAAGGATCTAAACCAGGAAATTGTTCTGCATGTCCATTAATATAAGCCAATGCGTTTGGTGCAAACCTAAACAAAGCTGCGCCATCACTTAAAAATGCTTCTTCTGGTGTTCCTTTACTTCTACAATAATTAACAGCTGCACCCCAATCTTCTAAAATTAAATCAATTGGATTTGTTACTGATCTTAATTCTCTTAATGATAATCCTAAAGGTACTGCTGCAAAATAATCTTTAACAAGAGTATTTGTTCTTCCAATTAAACTTGTATCTCTATCACGTCCTGTTTCAACTCCCAAATAAAATGTATCAGATATACACTCAGATGCATCCCTTGGAATTCCCAACCCTTCATCAACTAATTTTTGTGCACCTAAATTATTAGCAACATTTGGATGAAGTCTAAGTGCTACACTTACTTTAAAAGCTAAGTCATACAAAGCTGCTCTAGCTGGACCTTCTTCTGCAAAATTACTTCCATCTGGCACATACTCTCCAATATATCGAGAAACCATATCAGCTATTCCTGTAGCATCAATTCTTGGGCTATCTCCTTCATCATCAACAGAAGCACCCATATCTGTCATTCTTGCACTATATTGAGATAAAATAGTATGTAATAAAACTGCTATACCTTCTCCTGCATCTTCAGAAACACCATATGCTCTAGCTACTTGAGCCTTTACAACAGCCAATTCCATTGGTCTCTGAGTTATTCGAACTGGTAATCCTTGATTATCATCATTTGTCATATTTACACCCCACAAATATTCTAATCTAAAAGTGGTACCAAATACTCATATTTATAAGTATGTAGTAATATACATTACGAAAAGCTTAAATACTAGTACATAATCCATATACTAATGATAAAAGACACTTTACTCAAATTAGGCTTAACAAAGAATGAAGTAGAGATCTACTTAGCCTTATTAAGCTCAGGTGAAATTAGTGTCAATGAAATAGGCTCTAAAGCTGGCTTACATAGGCAAGTTTGCTATGATGCATTAGACAGATTAGTTGAAAAAGGCTTTGTTTCTTATATAACTAAAAACAGCAAGAAATTCTTCAAACCTTTAAAACCTGAAAAATTATTAGATTATTTAGATGAAAAAAAGAGTGAAGTAAAGTCTGTTCTACCTCAATTAAACAAACTCTTTAAAGAAGATAAACAAGAAACACAAGTTGAAGTAATAAAAGGTAAACACGTTCTTAGAACAATATACAATGACATATTAACAACTATAAAACAAACCAAAGAACCAATGCTTGCAATGGGTATAGATGAAAAAAAATATTTAGAAGAAGATGAAATTGCAATAAAACAATATATTAACAAATTAAGAAAAATTAAATTAAAAGAAAAACTAATTTCAAAACAATCTGCAACAAAATTCTTTGAAGGACCACAATCAGAATATAGATTGATCCCAGATGAATTATTTAATCCAAACACAACACACATTTATGGAGATAAAGTTGGAATTATCGTCTGGGGAAATCCTGCACACGGAATTATTATCAAAAGTAAACAAGTTGCTGACGCAAATAGAAAATATTTCCAAATGTTATGGAAAATCGCAAAGAAAAGATAATTAGTTCTTCTAATAAATTATAAAAAAGAAAGGAAGAGGAGTAAACTCCTCCTCCCTACCTCATCAACTGATAAGGGGCTTGATGAACATTAATTTGTAACGTATTGAACTTCATCTAATCTAACTTCTCTTGCAGTTGGTATTCCTGCCCAAATAGCATGTGTTTCACCACCGTAATCTATATCTAATCTCATTCTCAATAATTCTAAACCACCTGGAACTAAATCTAAATCTCGAACTTGAACTCTAGCATCATCTAAATGCAAATGTGAAATCCATTGTACATCTCTTACTATTTCCTCTGGAGAAGAATCTACATCATGTCTCCATGATTCACGAGCACTTTCCTGAATGTCACTACCATACTCAAGATCATCAAGTACGTTGAAAAGACCATTGTAAAGGTTTTGTCTTTCTACAAATTCATCTGTTGCTTGATAAGCATCAATATTATCTCTATGTGTTTCATACAAATTCAAAAACTCTGGATCAACAATACCACTAGACTCTTGCCAATCTTCTAAACTTCTATCATCATCAACAGCCATTTCAATATCTCCTAATAATTTCACAATACTTCTATGAGAGTTATATCTTTGCACAGAGTTATAAACAATAAAATCAAATTGAGATATCATACCAATTTTATGATAATTTGCAGGAATAGCTTTAAAATCATCCATGTCTTCTCTTGCACCAACTCTAAGACCTTCTGCAGCACCTGCTTTTTCTAATCTAGAAATAACTTCAACAACACTCCAATAAGAAGGAGGGGTGTATCTTCCATCTTCATGAAGAGGTTCTAATAATGTTTTAGTTGGAACTACTGCAGGTTCCATTTTCATAACAACATCAACACCAAATTTCTCTTTTAAGCCTGCAACATATTTCCCTGTTTTCACTACATCTTCAATTGCTTGTTCTTCTGTTAAATAAGCTGGTTTTAATAAAGCATAAGCTAAAGCACTAATTCTATTACCACCAATTTCATCATTAACTTCTGCAATTTTGGATAAAGCACCTTCAAATTCTTTTTTACCATAACCTTTATTTATACAAAAATGTCCAATATTAAGATCAGTTGTTTCTAATCCCATACCAATTTCTAAGTTTTTATCTGGCCCTAATGCTTCCATCGCTTTCCTAACTTTATCTTGTGTTATATATTTAGGTCTACTTTCTACTACAACTTTTTTAACATTACCTTGTTCTTTTAATAATTCAAATATTTCTTTTCTAGCTTTAGGAGAAACTTCTACATTTGCAAATATATTTCCATCATTTGCAAGTACAACTACATCATATTCTTGATCCTGTGTTTGAGAAAGTATATTTCTAACTTGTGCAACCATTTGATCTGCAGTTATCTTTTCTCCCCATGGTGTTCCTTCAGAATAACCACAATTAGCACACCCAATTCCGCCTTTTTTATCCGCTTTCCAATATTGACAACCGCTTGTTTTTAATCCAAATATAAGTCTTGTACCTAATTCAGAATCAGTTGGAGTAATAGAATGCCAAGCTACTTCTTCTAATGAACCAGTTTCTTTTTTAGGTTCTTCAATTGCAGCCAATTTATTAGCTCTATACCTCTTCATATCACCAGGAAGTTGCTCAAGAATAGCTACTAAATCACTTGGACTAAGAACACTATCATGTTGATCTTCTAAATCAGCAAATCTACTTACATCTTCAGAATATGGAATATCATTATCATCTAATTTTCTTTTTAAATATACCTTAGCAGCTGGTCCAATACCATCTTTTGCTAATAAATCCTTGAATTCTACCATTTTGCCCCCATTCTAGCAAAATCTGAATAAGAAACAACGCTACCCTACTATCTCGAGTACTGGCTCCAACCAACTCTATTTGCCCCTTATATCAGTATTTACTACTACAAAATGTAAAATTAGCATATATATAGAACTTCCTATTGATTTTTGCCCAAAAACGCAAGTTTTATATAAGAAAACTGCATTCCTATAGAAATATGGCCAAAATCGACTTAAAAGACCTTAAAATTTTATACGAATTATCCAAGGATTGTAGACAATCCCTTAGTCAAATCTCAAAAAAAGTTGGATTAAAAAGAGAAGTAGTTGACTATAGAATTAGGAAATTAGTAAGAACCAACATTATAACCAATTTCATAACAGATATTGATGAAACAAAACTAGGCTATCAAAGACACTTAGTTTATTTTGCATTTCAAAATGTTAAAGATGAGGATGAAATCATAAATTACATTATAAAACATCCTTTTGTAGCATACGTAACAACATCAACAGGAAAATGGAGTGTTATTTTAGATTACATTGCAAAAGACCTAACTCATGTTAATAAGTTTATAGATGAAATAAAAACAACCTTCCCAAATAAAATCGCAGACTATTTTGTAACTTCATTAATAGAATTCAAACACTTTAACTCAAAATTTTATAATATTAAAGGAAAATCAACACAAAAAACAATTAAACATACAAAACACAAAATTGACAAAACAGATTTAAAATTATTAAAAATCCTCTCAAATAATGCAAGAGCTGGTTATGTTGATTTATCAAAAGAACTAAAACTAAGTCCAAATGGAATAAAAAATAGAATAAACACATTAGTAAATTCAAAAGTAATTAAATCATTTTCCATGAACCCAAATAAATTCAATTTAGGATATGAATTATACTACATTCAATTAGATTTAGTCAATGAAACAAAACAACAAGAAAAAGACTTAATTAATTTCATAAAAAAACATCCAAGAATGAATGCTTATTACAGACCACTTGGTCAAGGTATTGAAATTATTGTTTTTGTAGAAAATTCAACTGAATTAAGAAATATTGTTTTAGATTTAAGAAATAAATTTAGTAAAGTAATAAAAATTAGAGACACAATGTTATATTATGCAGAAGATAAAGGTAATTACTTACCAGCAGGAGTTTTTGACAATTTCTAAATTATAATTATCAACTGGTAGTAGAAATCAACACTAAAGATTGCAAAAAGATCAAAAATATTATAAACTAAATATTTCTAGAATAGATTATGGGTAAAAAGTTCCAACAATTTTTAATAATCTACTCATTACTTATCTTACTTGCTATAGTTTTCTTATTCTTACTTCATGTAGGATTAACAATGAAAGAGACTACACCAACTGGTTTTGTTGTGAATCATCCAAGTACACTAAGCGCAGAATTAGAAGCAACTGAAACAGGCACAGTTATTATTCCAGTAGAACAAACACCAGAAGTAGTTTATACATATGTTGAAGAGGAAACAAGCGAGAGTTCAAATGAAGAAACAGAATTAACTCCATTAAAAGAATTTGAAATAGACTATGATTATTATTTAGACAAATATGATTATTTTGACGACGAGTTAGACGACATAAAAGATGATCTTAATGATGAACAAGGAGATCTTGAAGAATTAAACGAATTAAAAGATGATTTAAATGACTTAGAAGATGATGTCGAAGATCTTGAAGATGATGTAAAGGACTTATTAGATGATGTTGATGATTATGAAGATGATCATGCAACTTCTGAAGACAGAGAATATTACAGAGACCTTGAAGATGATCTTGATGATTTATTAGATGATATTGAAGAAATACTAGACAAAATACAAGCAGAGATTGATGATATTAATGCGTTAAACGATGAACAAACTCTTCCAGATAATGGAAATGAAACAATACCGAACAACGAATCAGAAAATAATGAAACAATTCCTGGTAATGAAACACAAAACAACGAAACAATATATGATTTCTACGATGACTTTGAAACATACACAATTACAGGTGATTGTTTAGATGGTGGAGATACAATTGGTGATTGGGGTATTATTTATGCAGGTTATGGTTGCGTAGAAATAAATACAGATGGTTCTACTCAAGTTTTGCAACAAGAACCAATGACTTCAACAAATTTATCAGAAACACATGCAGCAATGGTTATTGGACCAGAATTCTCATCTTCATTAACTTATGAACTTAGAGTCTACACAGATGCACAACTAAGACAAAATGATCCTCCAAATTATTGGGAAGTTGCTTGGATTGTATGGCATTACACAGATGATGAACATTTCTATTATTTTATTCCAAAACCAAATGGTTGGGAATTAGGAAAAGAAGATCCAAACTATAATGGTTCACAAAGATTCTTAAATACAAGCTCTGACACACTATTCCCAATACAACAATGGTATGATATTAAAATTGAACACAACATCACAACAAACACAATGACTGTTTACGTTGATGAACAACTAATAGTAGAATTCACAGACTATGAAACACCATACACTTCTGGAAACATTGGTCTTTACAACGAAGATGCAAGAGTTATGTTTGATGATGTGAGAGTTAGTCTAAATTAGCTTCTTGTTGTTCTCTACAAGCAATATACAAAGCAACATAAGCTCTTGCTACATCTTTAGAATTTGTAGCTAAAACAGCACCATATTTTCCTTGCACAAATTCAATATCACTATTAATTACATCTTCAATTAAATATCGTTCAACTTCTGAATGAGGATTTTCTCTTTGACCAGAAACTTCAAAACCAAACATACTTGTTAATTCATCTAATTCCCTAGGAAACTCAACACAATATTCCATACCTACTGATTCTAAATCATCTAGATAATTTGCACAATCATTTAATACCTTAATCCCAGAATTCATCTCAATATCATGTATATATTTTTCTAATTGATTAAAAGGAAAATCACCACCTATACCTATAAAATCAAATAATGACTGTGCTCTCTCAGATAAACTAGATAAACCTCCATCCTTTCTTGCATTTCTAATTTCTTCTACACTAGATAGAGACCGTCTAAACATCATATAATCTGTTAAACCTAACACATACTCAACTTCATCATCATAATCGTCTGTCATAAACCAAAAGAATTAACTCATACTATATAAGCCTAAGCCTTAATCCTGCCTAAACCTATTTGTTATTGGCATTCTTCGACCATCACCAAAAGCCACAGGAGTCATTTTAAGAACAATCGGAGCCTGCTGTCGTTTAAACTCTGCCTTATCAACCATAGAAATAACCTTTGCAACAACTTCTTTATGTTCAAGCAGTTTTTCAATTTCTTCCTTGCTCTTAAATTCTTCAATATAAGCTCTTAAAATAACATCTAATATTTCATATTTTGGTAAAGAATCTGTATCTAATTGTCCTTTTCGTAATTCAGCAGATGGTTCTTTTTCAATTATAGATGTAGGAATCAAATAAGAAGCCATTCTTGAATTAATAAAATTAGCTAATTCCTTAACTTTAGTTTTATACAAATCACCAATAACAGCTAAACCGCCTGTTAAATCTCCATAAAGAGTACAATAACCAGTTGCTAATTCTGATTTATTTCCAGTACTTAAAACTAAATAATTGAATTTATTAGCAATTGCCATTAATAATGTACCCCTAATTCTAGCTTGAATATTTTCCTCAGCAACATTCTCTTTTGTTCCTTTAAACACACTTGATAAAGCTCTGCTAAACATCCACATAATATATTTTATTGAAATATCATAAAATTCAACACCTAAATTTTCACAAATCTTTTTTGCATCTTTTTTACTTTGTCTTGATGTTACAGGACTTGGCATAAATACACCAACAACATTTTCTTTACCAAGAGCATGCACTGCCAATGTAACAACAACTGCTGAATCTAAACCTCCAGAAACAGCTACAACAACTTTTCCAAAATTATTCTTATAAACATAATCTTTAATACCTAATAATAAAGCATTATAGATCTCAGTCATTTCATCCATATAAGAAACCTTATTATGTGTAAGTAAGTCTGTAAATAATAATTCTTCTTCAAAATCCTTTGCCTTTGCTAAAATACTTCCATCAGAATTAATTACATAACTTCTTCCATCAAAAACCAAACCATCATTACAACCAACTAAATTACAATAAACAATTGGAATTCTATTATCTTTTGCTTTTTTACTAATTAATTCTCTTCTAGCAGTATCTTTATTAATATTAAAAGGTGAACCAGAAATATTAACAATTAAATTAGCTCCTCTTCTATGTTGCAAAGCAATAGAATTACTATCAACCCATAAATCTTCGCAAACATTAATTCCAATATAATGTTTATCAAACTTAAAGACTTTTGGTTTATCTCCTGGAGTAAAATATCTTTTCTCATCAAAAACATCAAAATTTGGCAAATTTAATTTGTGTTGCATACCTTTAACTTTTCCATTAAACAAAAACCCTGCAGAATTATACAATTTACCTTTTTCTTCATGAACATAACCAACAATAACTGCAATTGTATCTGCATGTCTTGCTATTAAATTTAATTTCTCCATATTTTTCTTAATAAAAGAAGGTTTTAACAATAAATCTTTAGGAGGATAACCAGTAATTGCCAATTCTGGAAAAACAACTAACTCAGCTCCTTTTTTCTTAGCTCGATCTATGTAATCAATTATCTTAACTGTGTTCCCTTCCAGGTCTCCTGGAATTGTGTTTATTTGAGCTATTGCTATATTCATTTTAAGAATAGGAATACTTATGTATTTTTAAATGTGTTTGAATTAATCTTGTCCAGAAGCATGTTGTTCAACTGGATCAATAGCATCCAAAACAATATGTAACATATTTTCAACACCTTGTTGTTTTAATCTATTTCTAATTTCAGGAACTGCATCTTGATGATCATGATAAAAAATTCTATAAACCTCTGCAAATAGAGGTCTTGCCATCATTGATTTATGAGCACCAGCTACCCTACTATATGCTTCAATTGTTCCTTGTTCAATTTCTAGTCTTTCTCCTTCTTTTTCAAGATAATCTACAGCTTCTCTTCCATATTTATAATCCAAAGCAACATCTGGTAATTCTTCAAACCTTTCTTCATCATATTGCTTTCCTTTTTTTCCAAAATACCATGATTGTAATTTTGGCTGTAATAAAAGACCTACTCCAGTTGCTAATGCCCCAAATCCAATAGCTGCCCTAGTTAATAAAGAAGTATCTTCACCTAAAAAAGTTTTAACCATTGACACTGAAACACCAGAATAACTTATTGTTTCAGGACTATAAAGAGAAAATAATCCAAGAGCTAAATCAAATACACCCAATATACCTAATGCACAATAAGTCATTGTTCCAGATTCAGTGCCCCATTTTTTCCCATTGTCTACATTTAAGCTTTTTCTTAACCAACCTTTTTCTTCAATAACATTATCTGTTAATTCAATTAATGTTTTTTTAACAGGTTCTAGTGCTTCATCATTAAATTCTGTGCCTTCAATTTCTCCAACAAACATTGTTCTTGCTATATTTTCAGGACCTGAATAATAAACTGCACAAAACCCATTAGTTTCTTCAGTTTTTGTAGGTTCAAGAAAGTCAGGGGTTTGATTTTTACGATAAACTCTCCATTCTCCTTCAGTAGTTGGTTGTTTATAAACAAAATCTTGTCCGTACAATCCACCATCAGTTTCTTTTCCATGAATTAAAACACGCATAGGTTTACAAACATAACCAAGTTTATCTGGATAACCAGAATTTCTAATTAAATTAGTTAAACTTGGTCTTTTTTTCTCTTGTTCTTCTTTTACCATTTTCAAAAAGAATAAAAATTATATCTGGAATACAGGTGCTCTGTTTTTCTCTTCAACAGTTACTGTCACAACTTCTGTAACAGTTTCAATCCCATCTGTTGCAGTAACAGTGATTTCATAAACACCTTCATCATCATAACCTGTTGCCCATGTTCCAGTTGAATCTAATGGTTCATCAAACACAACAATAACATCATCACCATCAGGATCACTAACTTCTACAACAACATTAACAACTTCTCCTTCTATAACTGTAACATCTTCTAAAGATAAACTTGGAGCTGTATTTGAAGGATTAACCTTTACTGTAACAATCCCACTAATTTCATTCTCTCCATCAGAAACTGTAACATCTATAATATAAACACCTGCATCTCCTACAGAAGTTTGCCATTTTCCTTCTTCATCAAAAGGACTTCCATAAACAATCATAAGATTATCATTATCAGGATCTGAAACAGAACCAGTAATTTCTGCTATATCACCTTCAATAACAGTTATTGCATCATCAACATCTAAAACAGGTTCTCTATTAATATTCGCAACCTTAACAGTTACTGTTTCAGTTACTGTATTTGTACCATCAGTTACAGTAACCTTAATTTGATAAGTTCCTTCATCATCATAACTTGTTTGCCATTCGCCATTTTCATCAAATGGTGCACTAAAGCTAACAGTAGTATCTTCTCCCTCATTATCACTTACAACAGGAGTTATTGTGAAAAGATCTCCTTCATTTCCTTCTAAAACATTTGAAACATCAACTTCTGGAGCAGTATTAACTTCTTCTATAACTAATAAAACTTGAGTAGTTGTTTCTTCTTTACCATCTGAAGCAGTTATTGTAATAACATATTCACCAGCATCACCTTTAGAAGTTTGCCATTCACCATTTCCATCTAATGGATCAGAATAAGTTAATTCCAATGGGTCACCATCAGGATCAGTAACTTTTACATCTAAAACTACTAATTCACCTTCTGAAAACTCTTTTCTTGGTAAAGATGATGTATCCACTTCATCTAATTCAATAACTTCTGGCTCCACTTCTTCAACAATAACATCAACAACTTCCTCTACTTCTTCTATATCGATATCTTCATCTACTTCCACATCAACTTCATCTACATCAGGATTCAATTCAATAATTCCATTCTCATTTATTTCTAGGTCTCCAACTGTTTCTGTAGGAACACAAATTAAGCTTTCATCAATAATAGCATGGCCTGTTGGTGAATTACAACCTACTATAAATAGAATAGATAATAATAGTAAACCGGCAATAATTTGAATAGTTTTCATTAAATCTCACCCCATGCTTTTCTGTTATTATTCCCTAATCCTAACTGATATTTAAAGCTTGTTATGCCGAGGACAAAGCTATAATTTTTTAGAAACCAAGTGGTGACGAATATTAAGGAAAAAAGTATTTAAACTGGACGTGTTTACACCACCTAATGGAAAAGAAAGTCATGGTTTTTGGGACATTTGACATACTACATCAAGGACATTTGTTTTTATTCAAAAAATCAAAAGAACTTGGTGATGAACTATATGTAATAATCGCAAAAGATGTTAATGTTGAGAAATTCAAAAAAACAAAACCAGAAAACAATGAACAACAAAGATTAGAAAACATAAGAAATATTGAAGAAGTCAACAATGCTTTATTAGGAGATGAAAATGACATTTACAAAATCATTGAAGAAATAAAACCAGATATCATAGCTTTGGGCTATGACCAAGATGAACAAAACTTAAATAATGAATTAGAAAAAAGAGATTTAAAGATAAAAATTGTAAGATTAGAAGCTTTCAAAGAAAAAGAATTCAAATCTTCATTACTAAAAAATGTATGACGTAAAAAGAATAAAAGAAGGATGTCCTGTATGTGGCGACGATGTAATTGGAAATGAGAAGGTTAAATACTACTGTAAACAATGCAACAGCATGTATGAATTAAAACATATTGAAGTCAACAAAAACAGTTGTGCACTATTTATTGGAAGATTCCAACCATTTCACAAAGGACATTTATGGGCTGTTAAGAAAATTCTAGAAGAAAATGAATTCATAATAATAGCTGTTGGAAGTTCGCAATACAGTAACACCCTAAAAAACCCATTTTCTTTTGAAGAAAGAAAACAAATGATTGAAAGATCACTAAAACAAGAAAATATTACTAATTATAATATTATTGCAATACCTGATATTCATAATCATGCTAATTGGGTCAAACATGTAATGGATTTAGTTAAAGGATTCCATTTTGTCTACACAGGATCAGAATTAACAAGAAGGCTATTCGCAGATGCTAAACTACCTGTTAAATTATTAATAAGAAAAGATCAAGTCTCTGCATCAGAAGTAAGGTTTAGAATTCTAAAAGACATGGACTTTGAACACATGCTACCAGAAACAGTTACAGAATACTTGAAAGAAATTAAAAGTAGTGAAAGAATTAAAAATCTCGGTTGGAGTTAATTTTCGTCACGTCTCGCTAACAAAATTATTGGAATAATCCTATAACAAATAAAAAACATTTATTAACTAATTATAATAAGAATAAAAGTATGGGTCAAGATGGATTAGACTTAAAAACACTAGAAGAGAAATTAAGACCATTAAAAGGGCAATTAATTCTATCGCTTTGGGCAAGTCAATATATTCCATTACATATTGATGCAACAACACCTAAGGATAGAATTCCTAGAAGTTTAACTTTTAGAGGACGTAATCCATTCTGTGAATTAATTGCACACACAACACAATACACTGGAATAAGTAGACCAGACAGCCTTATTCGATTTGGAAATTACATGGAACCAATATATGGAACTTCGGATAACTTGCCCCGTACAGGAGATGAAGTTTATTCATGGTCACTTGGTTATGGATTACATCATGGACCTAGTACTCACAGAAACTCAGATGGATACCTTGATGCAATTGCATTTCCTACTTCTTATCAACAATATAATGCAACTGATAGTTCTAAAGGAATTTTATTATGGGATGGAAATCTTCCAGATGACAAACAAGTCCCTGAAATATTTAGACATGATTCAGTTGGGGTTGTTATTGGAAACCAAGCAGTATCTGAATTATTTGGTTTAGATCGTGTTGTAACAAACACAGAAGAACTTTATAGAGCAGTATTAGAAAAGTTCGAAGAAGTTGACTCAGGAGAAGTCATAGGAAAGTGGTGTCCAGGAGATGATCCTCATGAACTAGGGGGAAAATTAACAGATGAACAAGTAGAAACTGGTATGAAAAGTCCATTCAATATAGCATACAGAGAAATGCTTAGAGAACTCGGACAAAGATTCTTTGGCCATGAAATCTTCGACAAATTCGCTGTAGAAAAACCAGATGATTATGATTTAGATAATGCACCAAATGAATGGTTATAAAAAGTCTAAACTAAAAAGCATCCTTAATTTTCTCAAAGATATTCTTCTTTTTCTTAACTCCCTTATCAAACTCTTTTAAAAGATCCTTCTCTTTTTTACTAACAGAGCCAGGAACATCAACAATTACTCTAACATTTTGATCTCCATCACCATAACTTTGTAAATGTGGAATTCCTTTGCCTTTCAAACGAAAGATTGTATGACTTTGTGTTCCAGAAGGTATTTTCATCTTAGCTTCGCCTAATAATATTGGAACTTTTATTTCATCTCCCAAAACAGCTTGTGCAAAACTAATATGCGCATCTAAATAAATATCATCTTTTACTCTTTTAAAAATATCATGTTCTTTCATATAAATTCGAATAAATAAATCACCGCAAGGACCACCTTTTGGACCTGCTTGCCCTGCTCCTGCAATTCGTAAACGAGCATTATTAAACACACCTGCAGGAACATCGACTTCTAATTTAGATGTTTTACGAACTCTACCTTCACCATTACATTTTTTACATTTATTCTTAATAGATTTACCTTGACCTTGACAATGTGGACAAGTTGTTTGCGTTTGGAAAATTCCAAATGGTGTTCTTTGTTGTCTTACTACAGAACCTCGACCTTTACAAGTTCCACAAACCTCAACATCTTTCTCACTTTCTGCACCAGTACCTTTACATTCTTCACAATTCTCCAATCTAGGAATATCAATTGTTTTATTAATACCTTCTGCAGCTTCTTCTAAAGTAACTTCCATTTCATATTCTAAATCAGATCCTCGTCTAGGACCCCGACGTCTTCCAAAGCCACCACCAAAAAAAGTATCAAAGATATCACCAAAATCAAAATTATCACTGTTAGAAAAATCACTATAATCAAAACCACCAAAACCACCACCACCAAAACCAGGTTCTGCTGTTCCAAATTGATCATATTGCTGTCTTT